>JAJTFB010000085.1 GCA_021300015.1 Pirellula sp.
CCTTGAGGTGCTTCGTCGCTACTACCACCGCGAGCGTCTCAGGCACACCCTGGCCAACCATCGCCAGGAGCTTCCAGGTCCGGCCTATCGGGCTTGTCTGAGCGATACGGCAAGAACGGTCTTGCGCTGTGCATGCGACCGGGTCTTTGCATCTCCTGCAAAGCAAGACGTCTGTATCGGAGTGCTTGCTTTGCGAGAATTCGCAAGTGGGCAGATGTTCCATGAAAGCCATTGGCCGGTGCTGGCGATCTACCAGCCGGCCCAGGATGTCAACAGTTCTGAGCGTTCCGACTCGGAGCGATCCGCCACTCGTTGGATATCCCAGGGGCCCTTGGAGCAAGCAGCCGAAAGGCAGATCGATCGGCTTTGCCAATGGATCGAAACGATCACCGACGGATCCGTCGCCTTGAGTTGGCCTTGTCAGATCCCGAGCATTGAGGCTTTTTCACGGAGGGTAAGTCATTGGCGAAGTCTGCTCGATGCTTTGCCAACGAACGCGACGGCCCTGCACGCTCCGATGTTGCTCGAAGCCAAAGAGGCAGGAGGGGATCGAGGGTTGTGCGAGCGGTTTTTGCAGGAATCCAAATCGATTCTGTTTCCATCGTTTCGGACCCAGGTCGATATAGAGTATTTGGCTGGGTATTTCGGCGCGGGGCTCGCCAAGCTTCAGGGTGCCGATGGTTCTCCATCGGAAGCACTCGAAGGCTTGCACGCGATCGATTCGATCGTCCGTATAGCGATCCGCAGCGGGTTGTCCCCATCGACGGGCACGGCCATGCCCGATCCATTGCAGGCTGATTTTTTGTCGGCGCTCCAAGAGGCGTTTGAAAAGGCAACTCGCCGGGAACCACAAGTTTGGCTTGATCCCGATTTGGCTTCGCGGTGGTTTGAGGAAACGTTTGGCTCTAGACCGATCGAGTCTCGGCTTTCCCAGTCGATCCTTTTGCCTTGTCCTTTTCCAACGGCAGCCAACGACTTGGTGGAAGACAGGGGGACTTGGACGGAATGGACTTTGCCGCTAAGCGCCCAGCAGATGCTCGGGGAGTGTGCCCAGGAGCAGATTACAGCCCTTTCGTCGAGGAATTGCCGATACCATTTTTCGAGGATCGTCGATTCGCTGGTCAAGCGAGTCGGAAAGACCCCAAGTCCGGATCTGACGTTGCGAAACATCGTCGCTACGGGGAAGTCCCTCGGAGGCAAAGGGGTCCTTTGGGAGTTGTTCGCGAGCCATGCCTTGCTCATGGACTTGTACATCCGGCTCTGTGGTACGAGTCCTTATTTGGTGCAGATTCTCTTGAGCAATCCCGGGATGATCGATGATCTTCTCGATTCGCTCATGCTCGAGCGCATCCCGGATTACCAAGGTTTCGAATCGGCGCTTGGGGCATTGTGCAAAGGGACCCAGCAGATCGAATCGGTGGTTCTTTCGTTTCGCAATGCGATGCATCTGGCCATCGGTGTGCGGGATATTCTCGGCCGAGAGAACATCACGGAAATCCATCGGGCTTTGGCCGATGTGCATGAGGTTTGTCTCAGGAGCTTGGTCAGCCAAGCGTATCGCACCGTCGCTGCGCTCCATACTCCACCTCGAAACCCGGATGGTACACCCGTCGAATATGCGGTCATGCTGATCGGGAAATTGGCAAGTCGAGAGCCGAACTACCACAGCGATGTGTCGATGCTGATCCTTTACGATTCATCGGTGGCAAGCCATGGAGTGTTTTTTCAGCAGGTTGCTCAGAAGTTGATTTCGATGGCCAATCGGGTGACTCGATTCGGTCGCTTGTTCGAGCTCAAGGCTTGGCAGCCGATGGGGCCACAGGGGTCTCCGATGGCTTGGAATCCGGAGCTATTGATGCAAGCCATCGAGCGGTCGGATTTGCCGATCGAGCAACGGATGAATCTCTATACGGCCAGAGTGATCGGAGAATCGGCTTATGCAGAACGGACCGAATCGGCCTTCGAGCGATTCCTCCAAGGCAAGGAGTGGAGCAAGCAGCACGCTTTTGCGCTTGTCGAGTATCGCCGTGGGCTGGAGCTTTCGGCTTCGCCTGAGAATATCAAGCGAGGTTGGGGAGGAACCCTCGATGTCGAGGTGCTGGTTCACGCGTTTTATGCCAAGCACCTGCATAAACCCAAATACCCGTGGCTTCGGGGGACCGTCGAACGCTTGGAGGCACTTCGAAAAAGCGGGGTGATCTCACCCCAGGTCGCGTTGGTGCTGCGCGATGCATACCATTTCCTCAGGAGCGTCGAGAGCGGCCTGCGTTTGATGAACACGAAACTTCGCCATGATCTCCCCAAGGATCCGTTGGAGTTGTCCAAGCTGGCTTATGTTTTGCAGTTGCCAGACCGAGAGCAACTCATCGAGTCGTGCGAGCACTACCGCAGGACGGTTCAGGATGTAGCCCAGCGTCATTACGCGCAGTGGCGATCGGAGATCATCGCTAGTGCGCCTCTGGAGGCGTCGAAATAGGGTTTCGAGTCCGTTTCCATCATCGCGTTATGGAATGTATATCGGTGATTTCGTTTAACCCGTAGCCAACGGCGAGGGAATTAACCAAACCCCCCAGGAAGCTGCGTATGGGCTTTGATCAGACCAGCAACGTCTCGGCCGTAAGATGGGGCTTCGACCCGTCTCTCGGCGGTAAAATGGGGCTTCGACCCGTTTTTAGATGAATGTGATCGCAACGTCACGTTGACGCACGGCCTCGGAGGGCCATGCTACGGTTGGGAAAAAACCGGGCGTTACACCCGGGGACAGTCCCTCTCCATCACGTTATGGAATGTTTCTGTGTGATTTCGTTTAATCTGTAAGACCGGTCGCGCCTCTCGGCTCGTAGAATGGGTCTTTGACCCGTTTCTGGATGAATGTGATCGCAACGTCACCTACACGCACGGCCTCAGAGGGCCGTGCTACGGGGTCGAAATCAGACGCTTGTGGCCGTTGACCAATTGTGCAGAGAGGCGTCCGTTGGGATCGGATTGGCCGGAGCGTTGGTGCAATCGCATGCGGTTTTGAGCGTTCGAAGGTGTGGCCGATTCGAGGCCTGAGCTCACCTTGGGAGCCGCCGGCGTTGGCACTTGCCTAGGAGCAGGATTCGAAAGGGTCTGGCCCATTTCGTAGGACTCCCCGTAGGATTCGCCTTGGGATTCACCCTCGTAGATCGTCTCACCATGGACCGATCGACTGGAACCCCGTTGGCAGCTAGGGCAATGATTCCTGTGAGCTGGGATCTTTCTCGACGGGATCGCTTCGACAAGGCCAGAGCCTATCGATCCTCGGTGGCCTCGGAGATGATCGACCAGAGCGGAATGATGGCCGTGGGTCGTCGATTGGCCGCAGGAGCCGTCGTTGCAACCGCTTGAGCAAGTCGCTTCGCCGCAACTGGCTCGGTAGGGGGTGCCCCAAAGTCTCGACATCGGGACGAACCATGGGTTGCAAGAGCCGCACGAGGCGGCACCGAGTCCTTGATGGTCGCATCGATCGATCACGGCCGGGTCGTCGATCGACTCGTCCCAATAGACCTCGCCGCAACCCCCTGCACAAGCGACTTGGTTGGCGCACGAATGGACACTGTGAGCGACGCGATGCTTGAGCGTACCGTCGAAGAGAGGATCGCGAGCGATGCTCGGTCCGCAGGATTTCGAGCAAGCGCCCGATCCGCATGTCAGGTCGATCGAACAGCAACCGCCGAGCGAGAGGGACAGAATCGCAAGGATCAGCGACGGCAAAATTACGATTGCGCCACATCGAGGCGCATGCACACAGGATTCCATCATTCCCCCCGGAAGTCTTGGATAGCTTGAACTCGGCGATCTACGATTCGATCGTCGCTGGGTTTTATCGGTACGCATAACCGCTACAATCAGTAAAATCCGACAAGTATCCCGCACCGAGCCCACCGAAGCGATCGCTAGCATATGTTCAGTCAAGTTCTTTCTGAGTCCCGGTTGGTGGCTATTTTGCGACTGGATTGTTTGGACCAAGCCGACCGCATAGTGGATACACGAACCGTAACGCTCCGGCTTGGGTGTCCCGATTGGTCGCCCAGAATTCGAGTTTTCGCACAGGCCAAGCCTATTTGGGGATCGGTTCGGTCAGGAATCTTGAGGAAGCCAAATGGGTGTTGGATGCTGGTTGTCAGTTTGTTGTCACACCGATCATGCAGCCTGAGGTGATCGGTCGATGTGTCGAAGCGAAGGTGCCGATCGCGTGTGGGGCATACACACCCACGGAGATCGCGATGGCTTGGGAGTGTGGGGCGGACATGGTCAAGGTCTTCCCAGCAAGGGGGCTTGGTCCGGGCTACATCAAGGATTTGCTGGCTCCGATGCCCTATTTGAAGCTTATGCCCACTGGCGGGATCGATGCGAAAAACGCGGGGGATTACTTGCGGGCAGGTGCAACGGCCGTCGGGGTCGGTGGGAATTTATGTTCGGCTGCATTGGTCGAGCAGGGGGATTGGCAAGCGATCCGTCAGAACGCTTTGAGCACCGTGCAAGCGTGTCGGGAGTGACTCTGAAGATGGACACAGGCCAAGCGGCAAGGCTTCGTGAATTGGACCGGACCGTCGTCTGGCATGCTTTTTCGCAAATGTCCGAGTACGACGGATTGATCATCGAGGAAGCGCAAGGGAGTTGGCTGACCGACATCCACGGCAAGCGATATTTCGATGGGGCAAGTTCGTTGTGGTGCAATCTCTTTGGGCATCGAGTCCCCCAGATCGATCAGGCCTTGATCGAGCAATTGGGCAAGGTCGCTCATGTGACCAACTTGGGGATGAGTCATCCGGTCACGATACGGCTGGCCGAGAGGTTGACCAAGCTTGCGGGCCGTGGCTTAGAGCATGTTTTTTTCTCTGGGGATGGGGCCAGTGCCGTTGAAGTGGCGATGAAGTTGGCCTTTCAGTATTGGCAACAAAAACAGGTGCCTGAGCCCAATCGCAAGAAGTTCATCGCCTTGGGCAATGCGTACCATGGCGATACGATCGGGACGGTCAGTGTCAGCGGGGTTTCATTGTTTCAAGAGACCTTTGAGCCGTTGCTCTTCGACGTGATTCGCGGGCCGTGTCCGGATAATTATCGCAGGCCACCTGGAATGAGCTCCACGGAGGCCTGTGCGTGTTATTTGGAGGCTTATGAATCCTTATTGATCGCCCACGGACCGAATGTCGCTGCGGTGCTTGCCGAGAGTTGCATTCAGGGAGCGGCGGGTTTTGTCATGCAACCGCGTGGATTCCTTGTGGGGTTGGCCAAGCTTTGCAAAAAACACGATGTCTTGCTGATCCTCGACGAGATCGCCGTCGGGATGGGACGCACCGGTCGGCTCTTTGCTTTTGAGCATGAAGAGTCGGAGGGTCGAGAGGAGATCCGGCCGGATTTCGTTTGTTTGGGAAAGGGGCTAACTGGGGGGTATTTGGCGATGAGCGCCACGTTGACGACCCGACGGATTTGGGATGCGTTTTTGGGGCGTTTCGAGGACCACAAGACCTTTTACCATGGGCACACCTATGGAGGAAATCCCTTGGCGGCCGCGGCGGGTAATGCTGTGTTGGATTTGCTCGAGGGGCGACTTGGCGATGGGTGCTACAGTCTCAAGGCGATCGAGGCCAATTCCGTGCGATTCACGCAAGTGCTCGAGCCACTGCGGGAGCTAACCAATGTGGGGGATTTGAGGCAACTCGGGATGATGGCGGCGATCGAGTGGGTGGCAGACAAGCCGAGCAAAGCGAGGATGGAACGCTCGGTGAGGTTTGGAAAAAGAGTCTGCGATAAGGCCTTGGAACGCGGGCTTTGGTTACGACCCCTTGGGGATGTCGTACCGATTCTGCCTGCGGTTGCATCGAGTCCCGAGGATTTGGATTGGATTGGCAAAACGTTGCAAAAAGTTCTCCACGATGTCGTTCTTTAGGCTATGTGGACCATGTTCCCCAAATTACCTATCCGATACGGTTGACACCAAGATCCCAAAGCGATAAAACTAAGCGAAGTCCTGGCGAGTTCACGCGTGTAAAGACCGCTCGTCAAAAAAGGAATGGGACAATCTAGCAAATCGAAAGGAATCGATCCGTATGAAGACAGTGATTTTGTGCTTGTCCGCCCTTTTGGGGCTTTCTCATGTGGCACACAGCGCCTCGATCTCGGCAATTTTGGGTGGAGGTTTGGCTGGCGGTGCACCTGGTCAAACGTATGGGAATTATGTCCCTGCGACCCAGACAGGATCTCCAGGCCCAGCGTTTGGGACCGTCGACGCCAACCCAGTTCCCAATGACAACGGTGTCTACACGGGTTGGATGACCGGAGAATACGATTTCAATGGCACCAAAAAAGGCTATGTCTCTACAACGGTTCGAAGGAGCGGTACTGCGTTCTTCACGACCACTCAATCTTGGTTTGATCAAAACTTCAGCGGCGTTATTGCACCGATGGTCCAATTGAAGGGTTTCTGGGAATTTACCGTGCAAGGAAACTACTCCTACACGATCGCCGGACAAGCCCCACAGATAACCGGGGCTGTACGCAAGTACGAATTCGTCAAGGTCGGCGGTAGCGTACTCAGCCAAGATTCGGTAGGAACCGAAGAAACCACACGCACTGGAACGGTTTCATCCGGTACTTATCGGCTGATCTTCGATCACCGAAACTTCACACCCACTGCTAGCGGTCCTACAGGCAATGTGATCGGTGGAACGAATCTCAATATCGCTTTTACTTTTCAGTCCGAAGACAACAACCCGGTGCCTGAACCAACCTCGTTGGCGGTATTCGGATTGCTAGGGCTCGGTGGTGCAGTCGCCAAATGGCGTCGCAAGAAGTAAACAGGTCGCTTAGTCCCAAATTCGACTCAAAACCCTCGCAATCGCGGGGGTTTTTTTGTGCGCCGATTTTGAAATCCGTCAAACCCGCATAGACCCTGTTCACAGCCGAAAAGGTATACGGACCTGCAAATTCTGCTGACGAGGCAAATAAGCAAACCAAAGGGGGGGATTTTTATTGGCGCAATCGGTTTGATTGACGAAATCTAAATGTCAAAACCGATACCACCACGGTTATCGTTACAAAACCACGGATCAGAAAATCTGAATTCGTCGTGGTGCATCGGATATACAACTCGAAGGGAATCCCGGATATGCGAATGCTTGTAGTTTGTTTTTTGACACTTTTCGGTTCTGCCCAACTCGTCCAAGGAGCGGCGATCTCTGTCACGCTCAACGGCAATCGCGCCGGGGGCAGTCCCGGTGAGGCTTTCACCGGATACGAGCCGCCTGCTACTGGTCAAACCGGTACTGGAAGCTACGGTTCCTCCTTGGGCACCTTTGGAACCGTGACGGCAGGAAATGTACCCGTTGGGGGCTTTCAGGCAGACTTCGCGGCCGGTAATTTTAACTACGGGTTGCAAAAACGAGGGTTCGTTTCCACGGGAGTTAGGTGGACTGGATCGCAGTTCTTTACAACCACCCAAGCTTGGTACGATCAAGGGTTTACCGCGACTGGCTCAACTCCGCTAGCACTCAACAGTGCCTACTGGGAATTCACCGTCGATGGGATCTACGATTACCGTATCGAGGGGCAGGCAGTACAGATCGCTGATAACATTAGAACCTACCGCTTCGAGAAAGTTGGTGGAATCGTTCTGAGCCGTGATGATCTTGGAAAGAACGATACCGTGTTTACGGGCAACATCAATTCCGGTACTTACCGTTTGTACTACGACCATTTGAACTACACGCCGAACATCAATGGGCCTACCGGCAACATCATCGGTGGGACGAACCTTAATATTTTCTTCACGTTTCAGTCCGAGGATAATGGTGTGGTACCTGAGCCAGGATCGATGGCCGTCTTCGGATTGCTCGGCTTAGGTGGAGCGTTGGCCAAGTGGCGCCGCAAATCCTAGCCATTGAGCACCGATGCCAACCATGGATAGAAAACCCTCGCAATCGCGAGGGTTTTTTCGTTGAATGCTCCGCAAAAAGGAATCGGATTTACTCTTTGTTTTCTTCTTCTTCTTCTTCTTCTTCTTCTTCTTCAGCATCGGCACCGATAGCCCATTGCGGGTAAGGCACATGGCTGCCGCGCATCGCATGCCATAAGACCCGATTGAGGCGATCCTCGGGGGCGCGATCGACCTGCTCGAAATTCATCTCCTCGGACCACTGAGCAAGTTGTTTTAGGAGCGGGTCGAGGATCGCTACCGAACCCGGGTTCATTTGATCCAAAGGTACATTCGCCGGAACACTTTGGAAGGGCCGAAGGTCGGCGGTGTTTTGAAAGCAATCGAACATCGGCGTGGCGCTGCCGTCGAATTGATTCATCGGTGGTAATCCAAGTATCTGCTCGATCGTACGCAGGATGCTTGTGGTGTTGTACTGAGTGCTTACTTGAGCGCCTCGCTTGGCGTAGGGGCTTACGACATAAGCCGTAGTGCGATACCCGCTGACATGATCCCAGCCGGCTTGGGGGTCATCCTCGATCGCGAAAATCGCCATCTTGCCCCAGAACTTCGATCGACTCAGGCCTTCGACAATTCGCCCCATGGCCAAGTCGCCGTCGGCCATGCAAGCCGCCGGGGTTGGGCAGTTCTTGGAGGTGCCGCTGGTATGATCGTTTGGCAAACAGATGATAGTTAACTGCGGATAGGAGCCTTGCTTTTCGAACTCCGCGAGTTCTTTGAGTATAAAGTCAGCGCGGAATTGGTCTGGGACCGACATGTTCCAGCCAACGTATCCTGTCGGTGAGAAATCCTTGATGCTTTCGATCCCGGGTGTGGATTCAAAGATCACCGAATCTTCGATCCCTTTCCAGGTTTTATAGCAACTGAGGAAATCGACAGCCCCCCCGCGATTTTTGTCCTTCCAACGGACTTTAGGCATCATGAACTCGCCGTAGTTGCGGATTCGTACCCCATGCTTGACCGCGTTGTCCCAGAGGAAACCCGAGGGTGAATAAGCCAGTGCGTCGATGTCGCTCTCTTCCATGCCGTCGGGATAGCTGCGTGGAAAACCTGCGAAGCTCTTCTCGAGGTAGTCTGTCGCGATGGCCGTGGTGCTCCATTGATGGCCATCGGCGCTGAGGATGCCACAGCAGTAGGTGTTGTCGAGCAAGACGAATTCGTCGACGAGTTTATGCTGATTCGGAGTGATCTGTCTGCCGAAAATGCATAGCTCGGGGTCCGCGTTCCCACGTCCGATATCCCCGAGGACTTGGTCGAACGTCCGATTCTCTTTGATGATGTAGACGACATGCTCGATCAGGCTCGGTTCTCCGATACGTTCGGGGATCGCCACGGGAGGTTGTTCCGATCGTGCTGGGAGCCGGGACTGGGCTAGGGCATCGGATCGCATGTTGCGAGCCACACGCTCGGAGAGCGCTGGGAGTTCTTCGGCCTTTGGGATCGGAAAAATCGATACGCTCCCATTGTACTGATGGGAATTAAATCCTTTTGAATTGCCCTGCTTTCTTGCCTCTGTTGGCAAGCCTTTGATGTTGGCGACCAAGAGCGAGTCGCGTTTTGAATCGTAAACCAAAGCGCCGGGAAACCAGCCCACTGGGATCAATCCCTGGAGTTTGCTCTCGCCGGGGTTTTGAGGTTCGAACTCCACGACAGCGATCGCATTTTGAGTCCCATTGGCGACGTAGAGCACATCGGGCTCTTTACCGAAGACCAAGGCGTTTGGAGTCGCTCCGAAGAGTTCGGACGGATTGGACTTCGTCCAGATCTTTTCCTGGACGCTCAAGGAGTTCAGGTCAATCACACTCAAGAAGTCGCTTGCCGCATTGGCGCATACTGCGTATTTGCCGTCGGGCGACACGGCCAAGCCCGAGGGGTGCAAGCCGACGAGAATTTCGTCGACTTTGGACGAATCCAAATCGATGATCGAAACGGAGCCTTCGTTGGCGATGAAGCGCACCGGATCGACTCGTACGACGGTCCCCTTGCCGGCCGGACCGACAAGATCGTTTTGGCCCGGGCGGCGTCCTCCCCAATTGCTGACGATCGCGCGATTTCCAACGAGTTTGACATCATAGGGTGCCACACCGACATCGAAACTTCGCAAGACAAGCCCTGATTCGAGTTGGATTTCCAGCAAACGGTTCGAGAGATTTCCGCAGACGAATAGTCTCTTTCCATCGTCGCTGAGTGCCAATCCGCTGGGGATCTCCTGCTTGCGCTGCGGTGCGTTGGCACTCGGGAGAGGAATGGAATACGAGGGACTGACTCGGCTGGACTCATCGACCGCAAAGACCTTGATCGAACCCTGCACATTGCTCATGTAGATCGAGCGGCCATCGGGCGAAAAGACCAGTCCTGTGAAGCTTGCGATGGCTTTGGTATCGGGTTTGAGGTTGTTGGCGGCTGCTTGGTCGGGAGGTACTTTCGATTCATCGCTCGGCAGATCGACTTGCTGGAGCACTTGGGCCGTTTGAGGATCGAGCACGACGAGCTTGCTGGTCTTGCCGCTGGTCACCGCGATTTTGCCATCGGGTGACAATGCGATCACTTGGGGACGCATCCCTGGGAGTTCCTGCCATTTTCCGATCGGGGTCAGTCTCTGGTTGACGGGAGTCTCGATCGATTCGTCGATGGAGGCTCCGACTTCCTGGGCGATCGTCTGAGGGGTTCTGAATCCAAGGCAAGCCAACGCGATGGCAACAAGGATCGATTTCGTGGAGAGCATCATGTCGATATAAGGGTTTGAAGGGATTTCAAGGTGGAGGTTTGTCTCCTCCCAAAAGCGGCAAATATCCTACCGCGCCGCGCTGGTCCGTTCTTGGATTCCGCAGTTTTTTTAACCATCAGGCTATTCCAAACCTATCGACTCACCCCCGCGTGACTAAAATGAATGACGGATTTGAAGGAACCTTAACGAAAACAGCCCAACATCATGTCCCCACTAGTCATGGCCATTTTTGGCACTCTATTTGTCATCGCAGCGATCCTTGTCCTGGTCTTCCTGGCTATCGTGTCGAGGTACTTTTGGCTTTGGATCCAAGCCATCATGACCGGTGCGAATGTAGGACTCGGGGACTTGATCGGCATGATGTTCCGACGCGTCGATGCGAGAATGATTGTCCGGAGCAAGATCATGGCCGTCGCCGCCGGAATCGACGATCCGGAATTGACCACCAAAGCACTTGAGGCACATTATCTCTCCAGAGGCAATGTCCCGCAGGTGATCCGAGCCCTGATCGCTGCTCGCAAAAGTCGACAGATCAATCTGTCGTTCCAAAAGGCGGCAGCCATCGATTTGGCAGGACGCGACGTCCTCGAAGCAGTCCAGACCAGCGTGTACCCCAAGGTCATCGACTGCCCACCGCGAAACAGCGTCAACCCATTTCTCGATGCGATCGCTAAGGATGGAATCCAATTGATGGTCAAAGCCCGTGTGACCGTGCGGGCCAATCTAGCCCAGCTCATCGGTGGTGCCACCGAAGACACAATCATCGCGCGGGTCGGACAAGGAATCGTCTCTGCGATCGGATCGGCCGAAAGCCATAAGACCGTGCTTGAAAACCCCGACATGATTTCCAAGGCCGTGCTCGCCAGCCGGCTCGATGACCAGACCGCTTTCGAGATCGTCTCGATCGACATCGCCGATATCGATGTGGGCGAGAATATCGGAGCAAGACTTCAAGCCGACCGGGCCGAGGCCGACACCCGCGTCGCCCGTGCTCGCGCCGAAGGCCGCCGGGCCGAGGCCGTCGCGATCGAACAGGAAATGTTCGCCAAGATCGAAGAGAGTCGTGCCGCCGTCGTCGCCTCCGAGGCGAGCGTTCCGTTTGCAATCGCCGACGCCTTGAAAGACGGCAAGATGAAAGTCATGGATTACTACAAGCTCAAGAACATCACCGCGGATACCGAGATGCGCCAAAGCATCGCCGGAACCAGCACCACCGGTCCCTCGAACGCCCCTCAGACACGTCCTGCGAATTAACGCTTTTGCGACCGACGACCATCCCACTTTCATCGACTCGAAGAGATTATCATGGCTGACGAACTCGACGAATTTCTCAAGCAAGCTGCCCAGAGACGGATGCGACGGCAGCAGGAAAGTAAGCGCTCTGAGGCCTCCAATTCTCCTTCAGGTCCTATTTCCCGCTCGGCACCGGCAGGGAATCCCTCCCAGCAGCCCAAGGGGCCCAACGGTCCTGCTCCCCGTCCAACCCAACCGAAATCGGAACTCCGGCTTGCCCCCCCTCAAGCCCAACCCTATTCCCAAACGCGCGGGAACGTTTTTGATGAGGACGCTGCCCTTGCCGAACGGCAGATCGAGTCTTCACTAGCCAACCGCCATGTTTCGACCCCCATCGACCTGGCCGACGAAGGAATCGACGGCTACGTCCGCTCGAATATGCGGGACGCATCCACACTCGGAGATATCCAAAATCGCGATCGGGAAAAAAAGAGGGTCGCCTCGACGAAAAAGAAGTCGACGAGTACTAGCACTTCTTCCGAGCAGCCAATGGTGCACTCTAGGCCCAACGACAACTTGGGCTCGTCGGACCTGATCCATCAGCTTCGCAACCCACAAACCTTGCGTATGGCGATCCTAGCCCACGAAATCCTACGCCGACCCTACCAATGATCCAAGTCGAAAGACCATCGACCCCATGACAGACGGACCTGACTTTCTCAAGGGCACCGATGGATTGCTCCCGGCGATCGCCCAAGATGCACAAACCCTCCAAGTCCTGATGATGGCTTGGATGAACCAGGAAGCTTACCTCGAAACCCTCTCGTCTGGATACGCGACCTACTACAGCCGGTCGCGAAAAAAACTCTGGCGTAAAGGCGAAGAAAGCGGCCACCGTCAACGTGTTCTCCAAGTCCGAGTCGATTGCGATGCCGATTGCATTCTGGTGATGGTCCATCAAACCGGTGCGGCTTGCCACGAAGGCTACGCCAATTGCTTCTTCAGGCAAGCGACCTCCGATGGCTTGGTCGTCGACCAAGTTCGCTTGGTCAACCCCGAATCGGTCTACAAGAATAAACAGGATTCCCAGAGACTCGATTCTGGACTTCCCGAGTGACTCGATCCTGAGCGTACAAGATGCCCGAGCTACCTGAAGTCGAAACCATGCGCCGGGGTTTGTTCCCGGCAATCGGTGGAACGATCTGCCGTGTCGAGTTCCCAGAGAGCCGCTATCGACCGATTGTGATGAGTCCTGCACCTAGTCTCTGGGCATCAAGCCTGTCGGGCCGATCGATCCTGGGGATCGACCGAATCGCCAAAAGGGTTTTGATCCGAATCGACGGTGACTCTCAGATTGTCTTGCAGCCCAAAATGGCAGGCTTGACCCTGATCGCCGATCCACCGACTCTCGAACACATCCGTCTGGTGATTCATCTTGAGAATGCTCAATGCGAGCGAATCCTCTATTGGGACCGCCGCGGATTGGGAACGGCCCATATCTGGTCGGCAGATCAATGCGATCGATTCCTCGGCCCAACGGTCCTCGGGACCGATGCGTTGTCGATCGACGCAAAGGAGTTCCATCAGCGGTTCGGCAAGCTCAAGCGGCCTGTAAAGCCTGCTCTGCTCGATCAGCGCCTCGTGGCAGGCGTGGGCAACCTCTATGCGTCCGAGATTCTCCATCGAGCTGCGATCGACCCTCGAACCCTGTGTCTGCGAATCAGCAAACCCAAATGGCATCGTATCCACCAGATCATGCAGCAAGTGCTCCTTGAAGCGATCGACAACGAGGGCTCAACGCTCGCCGATGGGACTTACCGAAACGCGATCAATGGCGAAGGTGGCTTTCAGCACTTTCATCTGGTCTATGCCAGGGATGGACAGATCTGCACGTCCTGCCGATCCGGAACGATTCGACGCATTGTCCAATCGCAACGCAGCACGTTTTTTTGCTCGGAGTGTCAAAAAAGAACGTGAGGGATCCTAAGGTTCGTCGCGGGGCCAATCGATGGTCTGCTCTAAAGACTTCACACGCTTGAGCCCTCGCTCCCAAAGCGGATCGATCATCGCCTCCTCGAGCCGCACGTCTGCATCGTTGCGGCTCGCTTCAGGACCCAGCAATTCGCGATTGGTCCAACGCTTGGTGTTTTTCCAAAGCTCCAGCGTGCTGCCGTTGGTTTTTGTCCACGAGCGCATCCACTCCGAATCGACCGACGCAGACGCTTCGTTTGGGAGTACCTCAGGAATCCAATCGGCCGGATTCGAACTGCCATCGTCCCTCCAGACCACGGCATGCTTGCCCGGTTGTTCGAGGAATTCGCGAAGTTGATTTTTCCAATGTTCTTGCTTCAACAATGTTTCGCTAGGAACGATCATCCATTGCGCCTCGCTCGGGCACCGATCCGTAGCCCGGGCATCGGCGTACTTGTTCAAAAGGGCAAAGGCATGGTAGTGATCTTGTCGGTCGGCCGATCCCCAGTAAATGTTGCGGTCCGCAAGGGGTTCGACGCACCATACGAGCGAACGGCCCGCTTCGGCGGCTAGCCCGCGAGCCATCCGATCGGCCGGCTCCTTCTGGGTAGGCTCTATTTGGGTACCTGCAGCCCATCGAGCGCATTGGAGCCATAGGCGTCGGTTGTCCGCGTAGTTGAGGAACAGTCCACCGATCGCGTTTTGGTCACCCAGGACCACGATCCGCCCTGCCCCGAACTCCTTGGCCGCAAGGACCGGGAGAGGTCCATTGGGCTCGTCGGGTTGCTGGTGAAAATCGCCGGTAAAAGCCATGTCCCTACCCTCGCCGTACATCGGGACACGCCCCCGATCGGCCCAACTCGTAGGGCTTGTCCATGCCACGGCAAATCGCGCGTCGACCGTCCCACCGGTCTGAATGCCTACATGCTTGATCCCCGAAACGATCGGATGATCGCCGAAGGATTCGATCAGGATCCAGCCGCCTCCTTGCCCCAGAGTATAGGGGGCACGTTCGCAAGCCGTCGCGTTGGAGAGATTCAAATCGAGTTGATCAAAGAGCGGTTCGAGCGCATGGTTGTGGAAGTAGCAGTTGGTGTGGTCGGTGATGATGATCAGACCAGCGCCCTGTTGGACAAATTCGCGAAGCGCAGCGATCTCCGAAACTCGGAATGCTGGACGATCGGCCGACACGAGGTTAAGCACGACAAGATCGAGCGAAGCGAGAGACGCAGCGTCCCAGGCCTCGAGTTGGACATCGACCTGCCAGCCCATGGCCGCGAGAGCTTGAGCCGCGCGCGAAGGACCTGCAAGCAGGTGGTATTGGTTGAGGCCAGGTTGTGGCTGTGTTTCGATCCATGTGTGCGAATGCATCGCATCGAAACGGACTCGGATCGGAGGATCCGGATCTTGGGCGCGGGTCGGAAAGCCGCACATCAACCCGGAAAACGCGAAGCACCAGGCATATTCCACGATCGGACGTCGAGGTCTCATCGTGAGGGTTTACTCAGTGGGTTTTGGATGTACTGCGTATAGCACCGCTTGCAGAGAAGGTACTGACGGCGTTGGTACCAATCATCCCCAAAATCGGACGAACTGATCTCGTCGGCCGATTCGATCATCGCTTCGATATCGCTCAGTTGGTCCTCATGGGACGCGTAGTCCTGATCGTCGACGTAGCCCTCGGCCTCGATTTCGATGGTGATCGTGTAATGGAGATTTTCGAGGGTCTCCAAAGCCTCTTGGCAGCGGTCGCAACGAGAGTTTTGCACGTCGGGCCTCAGGCGATACGGATAGCGAAAGAAAGAGTCAAACGAACTGGCAAGTGCGATTAAGGTTGGTTTCGGTTTCGAGCTTCGGATTGCAGGTCCGCGATCTCTTGGGCAAGTGGCCCAAGATCTTGGATCGGCTCGACCTCGGGATCCTTGGGGCCAACTTGGCGCTGGTTGCATCGAAAGAATTCAGACAAGTAGTGCTGAGGCGCATTGTGCTCGGGGACCTTGAACCGGTCTCCCTTCTGCAGAATTGGTCGGTAGTCGTGCATTTGGCCAAACTGCCGGTCCCCAGCAACTTGGCAGGGAATCCAATGGCCTTGGCCCTCCTGGTCCTCAAGGTAAAACTCTGGATAGCAGTGGTTCGGAATCCATACGCAACGTGCTGGAATGTTGCTTGCTCGGCACAGGGCGATGAAGATTCCTGTCATCTCTTCGCAGTCCCCGCGCTTGTCCTTCATCGCCTCGCGCGTGTTGCGGATCGGGCCATTGGTGTACTCGATGTTCTCTCGCACCCAGTCATAGATTTTCTCGACATGCTCCCAAGCGGTTGCGGGTTTGGAATCCTTGATCGACTTGGCGATCCGTTTGATGTCCGATGCCCCCGCATCGATCATAGGGCTATTGCCCATGAACCAGTTGAGTTCCTTGGGCGTCTTTTTCGGAATCACAAAGATCGATGGGTCCGCCGGAGCGGAGATAAACGACTTCTCGATCTGGACTTCGAAAATCAGCTCCATTTGGCCGTTGGGTTGCATCGCAGGAATGCTCATGACCAACTGCCGTGCCGTCACCGGCGCGTTCGGGGGCAAGTCGCGATACTGCCACTGAGCGTTAGGTGGAATATTCGATTGCTTGATCTGCACCGTTTGCTCAGGCCAATCGGTCGGAAACGCCAAGGTTGCAAACAGGTTCGTGCAGAAGTTGTCGTTGGAATTGAACTTCATTCCAAACTTCATGTCGAGCTTGCGAGGTGCAAAGTAACCGACTCCTTTGCTATTGCTCTCGCTCTGGCTGGCGTTCTTGCTAGCGACCGGGGCCTCTTGGTCCTGGGCAAAGGCCCATGCGGATTGGCAGCTAACGACGCTGCCGTTGATGACGCTCGGGAATAGGACAAGTCCTGTGATCCCACGGCAAAGCAAATCCCTGCGAGACAACGCGTCTGTCCACGGTTCTTTCATGATCGCCTCTGCTGATGGTTGCGCTCGGTAACTTAGCACGGGTTGCAGTCGTAACTCCTAGTGTAATTGGATTTTTTTCGGCTCTTGGACAACCCAGGCTTGCCCGAAAAAGCGTCAGCCCTTGTCGAATTCCCCGGCTTTGGTCCCACCCCCCTGCACACTACGCTAGAATCGCTAGCATTAAGGCTTTGATTCATCGATACTTAGGAGTTCCCCATGATTTGGACCGGCAGGACCCGCGGGCACGATCGGCGCTCGGCTCGGGCAGTTTCGTCATTTTTCTGGTTGTTTTTGGCGTTTCTTGCTGGTTGTCTCGGAGAAATGCCGTTGGCGATGGGCCAGTTGGAAAAAAACCAGGAGCCGAACCTTACCGCGTTGCCTTTAGGAACCGAACAGATCACGGCCGGAAGAGTGACCGCGACGATCTCCTTTTTGGCCAGCGATGAGCTTGCAGGCCGCGAGACCAACAGCAAAGAATTTGAAATCGCTGCGGCTTATGTGGCTGCCCGATTCCGAGGTGCCGGGCTTGAGGGGGGAGGGCCCGACGGGAGTTTCTACCACGAGACAAAAGTCCGCCAGTCGCGAGTCCCGTCCGATACGGTTTTGCTCCAAGACGACGGAGTGCCGGTGGCTCACTACGGACTGCTGAGCACCGGCGAGCAAGCCTGTGCGCTTCGGGGACCAGTGTTGGACGTGTCGCTCGAGTCGCTTCAGTCCCCGGATGCCGACCTGAAGATCGAGCAAGCCGAGATGGCCCGTTCGACGCCCAAGCTTGAGCGCAGCGACCGGGCGGGGATCCCCATCTTGCTGATCCCGTCGGCGGTAGGTTTTCCTGGCCCGATCCAGCTCAACACCTCGGCGATGATCCAAGACGACAAAACGATGCGCAATGTGATCGGAGTGCTTCGCGGATCGGATGAGACGTTGCAAAAGCAGGCGGTTCTTTTCAGCGCGCACTTGGACCACTTGGGGGCCAATCCCGCGCTTCGCGACGATTCGATCTACAACGGCGCCGACGACGATGCATCCGGAGTCACGGCCGTCGTGACGCTTGCCGACGCGATTGGTGGCATGAAGGAACGTCCGAAACGATCGGTGCTGTTTATGACTTTTTGGGGAGAGGAATCCGGGTTGCTCGGTTCGAAGCAGTTTGTTGCGAACCCTTCTTGGCCATTGGATCAGATCGTAGCGAACGTCAACATCGAAATGATTGGGCGTCCTGAGGGTGGAGCCAGGGGGAAAATCTGGATGACCGGCTGGCAGGAATCCGACCTTGGAATTCTGATGAGTCGTTCGGCAAAAGCTTGGGGGATTGAGATTTTTGAGCATCCCAAATTCAGTTCCATGCTGTATCGAGCCAGCGACAATTGGTCTTTTGTAGAACGTGGGGTGATCGCCCATAGTTTCTCAGCCGGATCGCTTCATCCCGACTACCACCAGGTCGACGACGAATGGGATCGGCTTGAGATTCCGCACATGACGCAAGTGATCCAGGGTCTATGGCTCGGCTCTCTGCCGATCCTCGATGGCACCCAAACCCCCAGCAAAGCGGCCCGCTGAGTTTTTGTTTCCTACCAACCGAAAGTCGAATACTGATGAGTCAAAAGAAAGTCCTGTTTATCGTAGGTGATTTCGTCGAAGACTACGAAATCATGGTCCCTTACCAGATGCTATTGATGGTCGGTCATGCGTGCCATTGCATCTGTCCTGGAAAGTCCTCTGGGGATTATGTCATGACGGCGATTCATGATTTCGAGGGCCATCAGACCTACAGCGAAAAGCCTGGGCACCGGTTTGTGCTCAATGCGGACTTCGCGACGATCGATCCGGAGAACTACGATGCGTTGGTGTTGCCCGGAGGAAGAGCGCCGGAGTACTTGAGGATGAATGCGAGGGTTTTGGAGATCGTCAAGCATTTTGCCAATGCCGGGAAACCGATCGCTGCGATTTGCCATGGGCCTCAGATTCTCTCGGCCGCCGGTGTGCTCGTCGGCAAGGAATGCTGTTGTTATCCTGCCGTTGAGTACGAGGTATCGGCAGGGGGTGGCAAATACGTTGCTCCCAACGAGCAGTTCAACAGCGCGTGCGTCTCAGGGAACCTTGTGACGGCCGCCGCTTGGCCTGCACACCCGGCTTGGATGCAGGCCTTCGTCGCATTGCTCGGAACCAAGATTGAGCTCTAGACCGATTTGGCTTTAGAGGGTTTTGTTGAAGCTATACGAGCCCGGTTGTCGGACTTCGACGGCCGGGGCATCTCCCCATTCGATCTTGTCGGGAACCAGCGAGAGCTTGCTGTCCTTGAGATCATCCCATCGGATGACTTCGCCCGAGTAAGCTGCTTCGCGACCCATGATCGCCATGAGCGTACTCTTGCACATGTAGTCGCCGTTGTTCAATGGGGTCCCTTCGCGAATCGACTTCATCAAGGCGACGTGCTCAAGGTAGTACATGCTGGGCTTTTCTCCCTTGAATTTCCAAGGGTTCTCGCCGGTGATTTCGTTGGCAAGCACCTTGGCGGTGCCTTTGGTGCCGTAGACGAAATCCTCCGTTTCGTTGAAGCAGTTTGGCATCTGTCGGGTCGCCGCGTAGGTTCGGGTGCCGTCGGCCCATTCATAGACCACATAGAAGTGATCGTAGATGTCGCCATATTCCGGATCGGTGCGAACTTGACGTCCTCCCATTCCATAAGCCAATACCGGGGGCACGTCATTGTGGAGCCACATCGATTTGTCCAGCGAGTGGATGAACTGTTCGACGATATGGTCACCGCTTAGCCAACGATAGTAAAGCCAGTTCATGACTTGGTTGTGCATCGGCGTCCAGTAGTCCTTGGGTTCGCGGATCCAAAGGGTTCCGGCGAGGTAGTTTTCTTGGACGGAAATCAGCTCACCGATTTTGCCGCTGTGGATTTGCTCCATGGTCGCCTTGACCCCAAGATCATAGCGCCAGCACAGACCCGAGACGAGTGACAAACCTTTGGCCTTGGCCGCTTCGCTAGCGGCCATCACGCGGCGAACTCCGACCGGATCCACGGCGATCGGTTTCTCGCAGAAGATATGTTTGCCGGCTGCGACAGCAGCCTCCATGTGCATGGGGCGAAAGCCCGGTGGGGTCGTCAGCAAAACGACATTGATGTCGGTTTGCAGAAGCTTGTCGATCGCGTCGAGACCCGAGAAGGCTTGATCGTCTGGCACGGCGTATTGCTCGCCCAGAGTCCGCTTGAGGTTGTTCTTGGCTGCTTGAAGGCGATCGTCGGTGACTTCGGCAACGGCCGTCAGTCGGCAACCGGAGTCGGCCGTCATCGCATCTTTAGCCGCACCCGTTCCGCGTCCACCGGCACCGACGAGCCCGACCTTGATGATGTCGGAGCCTTGGGCGTGAACCGAGCGGTTGAAGAAACTCGCTGCAAGTCCACCGGCAGCGGCCGAGGCGACAAATTCCCGTCGACCCAGGTGGCTCGACGCATCGGCTCGAGATGCAAGTGCTTGAACATCGGACTTCGGGGCGCTTTTTACAGAATCCAAGGGGGATTTGCGATCGGAACTCATGGAAGGAATCACTCGGGTAGGGGTGACGAAATAGGAGGGACGGCGTATCTTGGAGGGAGACCAAGGTTGCAAACGGGCTTCGTTTATAACCCAAGGATTTTCGCATGCAACAGAGCAAAAGATAATCCAAGGTGGAAATTCGCCCGAACTCAAGCCTCATTTGCCCTGAAAATCGTCTCAAACCAAAGCCTTTTTACCCGAAGACCATCGAGATGGAATCGATCGACCAAGACTCACCCTTGAACGATTTACCGCTGCAGGAGTCTTTGGATCGGACTTTTCGCGAACCGATCGATGAGGATCGTTTTGGCCAAGCGATGGCCACCCAACTGCCGATCGAGTTGGAGATCGGATCGGGCAAGGGACTTTTTCTGACCAATGCGGCCGAGTCCGATCCGAGTCGATTTTTCATCGGCTTGGAGCTTGCCGCCAAATACGCCCGCGAGGCGCAGTCCAAGCTCGAGCGGTTGAAGATTCCAAATGCTGTTTTTGTCGCAAGCGATGCGACCCGAGTGATCGCGACGGAGGTTCCCGATAAATCGCTTGTCGCTGTGCACGTCTACTTTCCTGACCCATGGTGGAAAGCCAAGCACAAAAAACGACGGGTTTTATCCGATGAAACCATCGTCCACATCGAGCGGGTGTTGAAGCCACACGGGGAGCTCCACTTTTGGACCGATGTGCTCGATTATTATGAAATCGCCGTTCCTCGAATCGTCGAGCTGACCTCCCTGAGCGGCCCACACTATATCCCAGAGCCGACCAGCACGCACTCGATGGACTACCGTACCCATTTCGAACGCCGAACCCGACTCAACGGTCTGCCGGTCTACCGAGCCCGTTTCGTGCGAAATGTTTAATGGGCCGAACGGTTGCATGGACCGAATGATGGAACGATTTGAATACTCAACCCCGACGATGGGGACGATCCTCAAATTCGTCGTGATCGCTCCAACGCAGACCATCGCAGAGCGTTGGATCGACGTGGGATTGAGCGAAATCGAACGCTTGATCCCGATCTTTAACAACTACTCTCCTGCAAGCGAAATCTCGAAGCTCAATGCCCGTTGTGGCACTCGCACGGAGATTTCGGCGGACCTTTATCGAGCCATCGAGCATTCTCGCCGTTGGCATGAGCTTTCCTTAGGCGTTTTCGATATCACCTGTGGCGCACTGTTCGAGCTCTGGAAACAAGCTCGCCGCGATCGAAGACTGCCAGCCCAAGCCGAGCGCAAAGAGGCTTTGGAGCGTAGCGGCTGGAACCACGTCGAATGCACAGCAATGCAGGCTCCTGATGCCCCAGATAGAAAATACTTTCTCACCGTCCATCGACAAGGACTCGTTCTGGACCTATCGGGAATCGCAACCGGATACATCATCGATTCACTGGCCGATCGGATGATCCTCGCCGGTTGCCAGTCATTCCTGATCGATATCGGTGGCGATATCCGACTCGGAGAAGCCCCATTAGAAAAAGAGGGTTGGCGGGTCCAAGTCGCCGGACTGGAAAAGAGTGATCCTGCGATCATGGAGCTGTCGCTAGCGAATTGTTCGTTGACCACTTCGGGCGATCGCAATCAATCGCTGGTGCTCGACGGGGTGACCTACAGCCACCTGTTGGACCCTCGAACAGGGGAACCGCTGACGAATCATCAAAGCTGCACAGCGATCGCATCGACGACGATCGACGCCGATGCGGCGGCCACGGCATTGAGCGTTTTGGGACGAACCGCAAGTTCCCAGCGATTCGAAACGCTTCCGATCGATCAAGCGATTCTCTTGTACTCAGAGTTGCAAAGCGATCCGGGGCAGAGCCCATCGATCCGTTTTTCTCGGCTTTTTTCCGAAAAAGTAGAGCCTTAGGGATGTCCTTTCAGTAGTGGATCTCGCGCAGAGATCCGGCTGTTCGGTAGTGGATCTCCCGCAGCGATCCGGCTGTTTGGAAGAAAAGAACGCAAAGACGCAAGGGCGCAAAGACGCAAAGGTAGTGGATCTCCCGCAGAGATCCGGCTGTTTGGATTTTAGCCCAGAGGGCGACACTTCTCTGCCGGTGTGCGTAAGCCTAATGGCACTGACTTTAGTGAAATTTCGAGAAACACGATCAGATTGGCACGATATTTGCGCAACGAATCTTGAGCTCTTAAATAAGCCACCGGATTGCGCGGCTAGCGTCACGCTTTCTCTCGGTCCTGCCTCTGGTTTTCCTCTCCGTGCCCTCGGGTGCCTCTGTGTTTCGCTCTCTTATCCCACCAAGCACCCGCTATCTCTCTCAGCCTTGTACTAGCAACTTCCTCGCCGTTGGCTGCGGGTTCAACGAAATTGCGCCTGCGGCGAACTCAAGTGCCGCATGAAGCGTTAGCTATGCTGGACGTTCCATTTGAAACAGATCGGTGCTACGGCACCAGTGTTCGCCCCCCAATCGCGCAACAGAACGCAGAAGCCTTGGGTCGACCTTCCCATTTCGATCGAGAATTCTAGGATCGATATGCATCATCACGACATCGCCGATGATCAAGTTCGCTGCGATCGGACCATCCCCGACCGGGACGATCTGGCGCAGTCGGCATTCGAGCGCAAAGGGAGCATCGGCCAAGCGTGGGACCTTCACCAACGAGCTCGGAACGGTCTTCAATTGAAGCTTTTCGACTTCGCTTTGTTCCGGGGGGAGCGAGGCGCTCGAAGCGTTGATTGCCTCGATGTCCGGTTCGGTCGATCCATGAATGACGAATTCCCCGTGATGCTCGATATGGATCAGCGTGTCCTTCTTGGTCGAATCCCGCTTGAGCGTCGGCGAGAAGACCACCACGGGGGGGTTGGCTCCGAAGACATTGAAAAAACTGAAGGGGGCCAAGTTGATTACACCCGTCGAGGACAACGTCGTGACCCAGGCGATCGGTCGCGGTGCGACAAGAGAGACCATCCATTGGTAAACTTCTTGGACGGGGATTTTCGATATCTCAATTTGCATAAGTTGGTCCGTGGGGGAAAGCGGATCGTTGTAAAACAGGGCGGATGCTCAGGCTATCGACTAGATCCAGGAAAACGGATAGCTCGGATCGTCCAAGGCCAGGGAAGCTTCGGTTCGATGCAGAGGTCGAAAAGTATCGATCATCACAGCCAATTCTTCGGTCCGTTTCGCATCGCGACTCGCAGCGATCGTCCCTGGGTGTGGACCATGGGGGATCCCGTGCGGGTGCAAGGTGATCGAATCGAGTTCGACACCGCGCCGACTCCCGAACTGACCGGCCACGTAGTAGAGCAGTTCGTCCGACTCGACATTGCTGTGCGCGTAAGGAACCTTGATGGCCTCTGGATGGGTATCGAGCATCCGAGGTGCAAAGGTGCACACGACGAACCCGTCGGTTTGGAACGTTTGATGGATGGGGGGAGGTTGATGGACCATCCCGGTAATCGGCTCAAAATCCAGAGCGTTGAAGGCGAACGGATAGACAAGACCATCCCATCCGACGACATCGAAAGGATGGCTCCCGAGGGTGTATTGGCTCCACCGATCCCCATCGCGCAGTTCAACGATGTAGGAACCGTCGGAGTCGACTGGATCGACCCATTGAGGGCCTCGCAAGTCCCGTTCGCAGAACGGGGCTCCCAAGCGGAATTGGCCGTCGGGGTTCATGTATCGACTGGGGAAACCGATTGTCCCTTTGGACTCGACGATCAGCAGGTCGGCTTGGTCGATCGCATCGAATTCGACCTTGAAGGTCGTGCATCTGGGGATCACCAAGTAATCGAGATCCCGGAACGGGACCGAGCCGAACATGCTCAAGAGCCGTCCGGTCCCGAATCGAACAAACCACAGTTCATCTTGGGCTGTGTTGCGATAGAAGTGCTCTTGTTCAAGTGCCGGTCGGGAGCGAGTGATGCGGACATCGGCGTTTTGAAACAAGGGTAGACGTCCGTGGATCGCGTCTTGGACCCGCATGATTTTTGCGGTTTTCAGATGGATGTGCCGCAGGGCATCCGGCTCGGCCATGGCCACAGGCTTCGGTGGCATGGCGTTGATGGCCAATACCCGAGTCGGAGGTCTAAGGTGGTACGCGATGCTATAGGCTCGGTGGAAGCCTTCGGTTGAAATCACCTCTTCGTAGTAGATTCCCTCGCCTTGATACCCAGGCGTGGTTCGGTGAGCGATATGCCGCTTGGGTGGGATCGACCCACGTTGCAGATACTGAGGCATCGACTATTTCCTAGAGGATAAAGGAACGGGGGAACCCACCGAGTTTTCCAATTCGCCTAATCGCTCGACGAACAAGCTGACTCGGTCGCCGGGTTGCAACCATCCCCCTGTTTTTTCAGGGGTAAGTTCCAGGATGCAGCCGGTCCCGACGGTGCCAGATCCGATCACATCCCCCGGCATGAGTTTGGTGTCCCGGCTAGCATGGGCCAAGATCTGGGGCCAGGTCCAGTACATCGAGTTGGCGTTCCCGCGTGAAACCTCTTTGCCGTTGATTTGGGCGGTCATGACCAAATCGAATCGACCTTGGTCGTAGCGGTCCATCAGCGATGCGATAGGAACCCATCGAGGACCAAACGCGTTGGCGAAATCCTTGCCTTTGGCGGGCCCCAATCCTACGGCCATCTCCTGACGTTGCAGATCCCTGGCCGACCAATCGTTGTAGATCGTCATTGCCGAGATGCACTCGAGCGCCGAGTCATCGGCCGGCAGATCGATCGCCTCGTGTCCTACCATCAAGGCGATTTCGAGTTCGAAATCCAGTTCGAGGGTTCCGCGAGGGGGAATGACCAGATCGCCATGCCCGAGGATGGAATTCGGGTTCGAGAAGTAAAAAACCGGGATCTCGTACCATTGAGGGACCATTTCCAACCCGCGTTGGGATCGGCAGGTCCGGACGTGCTGTTCGAAGGCATAGAAATCGCGGATCGTGCGAATTTTCGGTACTTCGGTAGTCGATTCCATCGTAGTTTTCCTTAGCGTTTCATGATGAAATCGTCGAAGCACAAGAGCATTCCTGCGACCACAGCCGTGGAGGCCAAATCGGTAGCTTCGCACTGCGGATCGATTTTCAAATCCCCGACTCCCAAGAACTCTTGGACCGCTTGCGGGTGGGCTAGAAAGTAATCGCGCTGCTCCTGATAGGTTTGCTCTAGAATCTTCGACTCCGCGGGAGCAAGTCGCCGGCTGAGGATCCGCATGCTCAGGGATTCGAACCGTTTGCGAAGCGTCTCGGGGGTGGGGCCAGACGCATCGGAATTCTTCTCGGACATCAGTACCATCTGCGCAGTGTTCCGGGCCGCTTCGATGTATTGAGGGTCGTTGAGCAATACCAGGGCTTGAAGCGGCGTGGTCGTGGTCTCACGGCGAGCCGTACAAGTCTCACGGCTCGTTGCATCGAAGGCGAGCATGCTCGGAGGAGGAGCGGTGCGTCGCCAAAAGGTGTACATGCTCCGGCGATACAAGCCTTCGCCCTTTGCCTGCGCGTAGGACTTGCCCGTCCCGGCCTCCTCCCATACCCCTGGGGGTTGATAAGGCATCACGCTCGGTCCTCCGACTTTGGGGACCAGCAAGCCCGAGACGGCCAGGGCCGCATCGCGGACCTGTTCGGCCGAGAGCCTGTGCCTTGGGCCGTGAAACAGGAGCTTGTTGTCTGGATCGAGCGACTCCCAGTTCGGATCGCGCGGAACCGAAGATTG
>JAJTFB010000086.1 GCA_021300015.1 Pirellula sp.
ATCGCCGACCATGAATCTCACTTTCAAGGCAGTCGAGCGAGCCTCGCTTGCGACTTGCTGTCCGCAGCATTCAGCAGCTAAATCCCTCACAAACACGCGTACATACTCAGGGACTGTCCCCGAGTTTCCCCGAGTTTACGGGCAAAGACGGTTCCGGTGGCATTTCTCTAGAGCACCGACGCGACTGGAGGAAACTCTGGCAGTCCTATTCTCAATTCCAAGGGTGAGTTGGTCGGAGTGAACTTTGACCGGGCATTTGAAGCGACGATCAATGATTTTGCATGGAACCAGCGGTACAGCCGATCGATAGGGGTCGACGTTCGGTACGTGTTATGGATCACCGGAGAGGTCTTTGGTGCCAAGCAATTGGTTCAAGAGATGCTCTCGAAATAGCGTTAGACCAAAGATCGACGTGACATTCATTGAGCTCGTCAACTTCGGTGACAATACCCGTGAAGAAGTCTACACCGCTCTCGAACATTACGGCTACTATCGCCCCTGGCGCAAGCCTCGATAAGGCTCTGATCTATCCTCGCGAGGTGCGACTCCTGGCATTAAAAACTCGGGGACTGTCCCCAAATACCTCCGCACGACGCGCCAGCGGCGGAGTCTTATGGTTTTTAGGCTGTTTGTCCCACTGGCTACGGTGGCGGCAGGTTCCGATCGATTGGGGACAATCGATCTACCAATTTAAACCACGCGGAAAGTTCTGCCTGAGCACTTTGACGAAGAGGTAACGGCAGTTTTGAAGGTTTATCGAGAATGGAGGCACCTTCCACCGTCAGGGGCACCCGATGGCATCGTCGCTTGCTGAGAAGCTGGAATCGAAAAAAAAGGATCAGGACGTTTTTATCTCTGAAAGCGACGACGTTACGCCGCGACGATATCTCGCATTTTTGGTTCGAGGTAGGTCACTGTCAAATGCATGCTAGCGAGGTTCCCATAGTCTTCTTCGGGAATTTGGACGCGGTGGCGTTTCCGGAGTTCCATGACGATGTCCAAGAAGTCCATGCTGTCGAGTTCCATCTGTTCGCGAAACGACTTGCTGTCGTCAAGACCTGAGAGATCCTCGTCCGGAGCTATATCGCTCAAAATATCTAGAATCTCGTTCCGGATTTCTGCGGCTGTCATGGATCAAGTCACTCCCAAGGAAAATCGATGCGGTGCGCTATGGATGGAAATTCGAGGATGCCCGGCGGGACCTCAGAGGGCTCAAGCCCTCTGGGTTTGGATCAAAACCGTCTGACGACCAGAACGGAGTTAATCCCGAGCATCCCGAAGGAATTGTTGAGGATATAGTCGATACGACCTAGCTCTTGGGGTTGGTTGATGACCAAGCCGTCAAGGGCACAGGTTGGGTCCAAATTGTCCACATTTATCGTAGCATGGCAAACCCCGTCCTGAAAACTGGGTAAATTCCCTGCCAATTCCAACGCTCCAGCGGCACCCATCGTGTGCCCGATGAAACTTTTGGTGTTGTTGAACCGAACCCCGGGAACCCCGGAAAAGACTTGACGCAAGGCTTCGCATTCCTGGTTGTCCCCGCTGGTCGTCCCGGTCGCATGGGTGCTGACGATCTGGATTTGTTCGGGGCTCAAGCCACCGCGGGCAAGGGCCAGGCGAACGCACTGGGCTTGGCGTTCGGGGTTTGGGAGCACAAAGTCTGTCGCATCGGTGTTGATCGCGTAGGACACGATCTCGGCGATGATGTTGGCCGAGCGTTTTTTGGCATCGGAAAGACGCTCCAAAATGTACAGACAGCCACCTTCGGCTACGACGATCCCGCTGCGGTCCTTGTCGAACGGCCGGGAAGCTTTCGTCGGGTCGCCGTGGCTTGCTAAGGCTCCTTGGGACTTGAAGGACGCGAAGATTCCGAAGGTGTGAATGCTCTCGGATACTCCACCTGCAATCGCCAGGTCGCATTCCCCGAGCCGGAGCATCTGGACCCCTTGGATGATCCCGGCATTGCCTGCGGCGCAGGCCGCTCCGATGGTGTAGTGCGGTCCGGTTATCCCAAGATTCAGTGCGATCTCCCCTGCTGGGTTGTTCGCCACCGTTCTGGGGTTGTGGTGGTGGGACCAAACCGTCGTATCGTAATTGAACTGGGAGATCGAGTAGATTTCATTTTCCGTCTCGACATTTCCGTGTTCGGTAATACCGATGTAAATCCCCACACGCGATTTGTCGACGTTCGCCCAATCCAGACCGCTCCGTGCGATCGCTTCGCTGGCCGACCATATTCCAACGGTACCGGCTCGCGTCCCTCGCCGTGCATCGCGACGGTTTTGATACTTGGTCCCCTCGAACTCGCAAACTCCCGCATGCGTGTCGCCGACGTACCGAATGTTGTAGTTCCGCACCCCGCTGCGTCCGGCCAAGAGCGCCTCGCGGTAACTCTCGAGATTTGGGCCGTTGGGGCTCGCAAGCCCCACGGCGGTCATGACAATCCTTTGATCGTCCGGGAGTGTCGAGGTGCGATCTGGGTAAATCGACATAAGGGTCCTTCGAGGAGAGTTCAATCCAGCTATTACTGTTATTACTGTCCCGGAATTTTACGGAAAAACTATCCTAAAAAATCGCATGTTGTAGGAAATACACCGCAATTCCGGCGAAATAGCCCGCCAATGCTAGCGGCGCGATTTTTCGGAAATACCAGAAGAAATCGATCTTCTCGAGCCCCATGGCCGCAACCCCTGCGGCCGAACCGATGATCAGGCAACTGCCACCGGTCCCCCCGCAGTAGGCTAGCAGCATCCAAAAAGGATCGTTCAGCGGATTGGTTGACGAGTACATCTCGATGCCGGCTGCGACCAACGGCACATTGTCGACGACCGCCGAAACCAATCCGATGATCACCGCGATGAGCGACTGGTTCTTCAAGGTCGCTTGGAGGTACTCAGCAAGCTGGTTCAGAACGTTCATCGAGCCCAAGGCTCCGACGGCCAAGAGTATTCCCAAGAAGAACAGGACGCTCGACATGTCGATCCGACGCAGCGCCGAGAGGACCCCGGTGCTGCTCTTGGTCTTCTCGTCCATCGTGTGCGAGACGAGTTCCGATGCGAGCCAAAGCAACCCGAGGCTGAGCATCATCCCCATAAACGGGGGCAAATGGGTATAGGTTTTGAAGATCGGTACTGAGAGCAGTCCGGCTACCCCCAAGCACAAGAACAGCGCCTTGTGCCAAGTCTCAATCGACTTTTCTTCAAGATCCGCTTCGGTCTCTTTGGGGGGCTCAAGCTCCCCTTTGAGTCGCGTCGACAAGATCCCCAAGGGCACGAGCAAACAAGCCATACTCGGCAGGAGCAATTCTCGCATGACCTCCCACTCGCTAATCTTATGCTTCATCCAGATCATCGTCGTCGTGACGTCACCGATGACCGTCCAAGCCCCTCCGGCATTGGCTGCGACAACAACGATGCCGACATACACAAGCCGCAATTCTCGATCCGCGACAAGCTTGCGCAACACCGAGATCATCACAATGGTGGTCGTCAAGTTATCCAAGACTGCCGATAGAAAGAACGTGCCTATTCCGATGACCCAGAGCAGTGACACCTTGCTCTTGGACCGTACATAGCGCGTGATGAGCGAAAAGCCTTCGTGCGCATCGACCAGTTCGACAATCGTCATGGCCCCGATGAGGAAAAACAAGATCCCTGCGGTCTCGGAAAAAAGATGGCTAAGCTGACCGTCGACGAGGAAGTGAAGTTTCGGATCCAGCCCACCCTCGGCCTCTGCCCCCCCGTGCTTTGCATGCCACTCTTCGAAGGCTTTGGTCGGCACCAACGTCGCGTAATAGATCGCATAGAGCGTCCAGCACAGAACTCCGGTCAGAATCGCTGAGGCTGCTTTGTTGACATGGATCTTGTGCTCCAGAGCGATGGCCAAATACCCCAGCACGAACAAAAGAATGATGACAGTTAGCATTGAGTAAAGGCTTTGAGAAAAGACGAATGGCTAGACCGAAGTTGCGGCCCGGGGAGCCGAAATGATACACCAAAAACGGGATAGGTCGACTAAACAATCTGGTCGCGGTTCTCCTTGCGGACGATCTGCACCGAGTCGTACCAACCGAGCAGGCAGACCTCCGGAATGTCGGCCCAATGGCTATTGGGTTCCCAGAGCGGCTGGCCACAGTCTGGACAGCAGGGGGTACCCTCGACCTTGCCCCGCAGGAACTTCTGCTTGAGCGTCGGGTCGGTCCAGACCGTTTCGCATTCGTCGCATAAAATGCAACCGGTCAGTCGGCCCCGCTGGAGATCATGGCAAACTCGAACACGGCAAAGCCCATCCCCACAGACTGGGCATTGCTTGACGTAAATAAGAAAAGGCTTGGCCATATCGATAGATCCCCCCAAGAGATCACTGGATAGGGAATGCGGTGATTAAATTTCGATCGCGGAGGACCAGCCGCAGTTTCTTGAGTTTCGGGTTCTTCTTGCGAGCTCCCTCGGTCCCCCCTAAATACCCGATCGTTTGGTCAAACGGCGCTTCATAGACCGTCATGCCATCTTCAAGCCGGGACTTGGTCCCCTTGGCATGCCCACGGGCTCGTTTGTAAGCGTCATCGATGGCGACCAGAAAGGCCGCCATATCGCCATCGAACACGCCATGACTACCGGGCCGATCGGGCTGGTCTTCCAGGTGCCTTGCGATGTGCGAGAGCCGATGTCCCTCCTCGCTCCCGGGTGCGTAGATAAGCCCTGCGGGCGACTCGTAGCGATCTCGTCCCAGAGGCTTGAGTATCCTGTATTTGGAATCGTCCTGTTGCTGCGTTTTGGCCGTTACCGGTGACTTTGTCGGCTCGGCTGAAGGCTTCGTCGAGGCAGTTTTGGGCTGTGCGGACTTGGGCTGTGCAGGGTTGGTCGATGCGAGCTCGGGCTGTGCAGCTTTGGGCTGTGCAGGCTTGGGGGATGCAGATTTGGTCGATGCAGATTTGGTCGATGCAGATTTGGGGGATGCCGGCTTGGCGGGTGTTTCGTTGCCGGCCATCGCCGCGATGCTAGGCAAGTTCCAGCCGAACCATGCGTTGAGTTTCGGTTGGAGGAAAAAGTACAGGACCAGCGCCACGAGCATTCCAACGAGCCATTTGGCTGGAATCAGGCGCAGGACATTGGCGATCGCTTGGGGGTCGTTGCTGGTGCGGCGGGCCATCGTCGGTCGGATCGTTGAATTGGGGTTGCGGACCGGAAGCAGGGACGGTGGAATGATAAACCAAGTCGTTGTACTTCGGAATGGAGTTTTTCCAAAGCTTTTAGGAGTGCATTGCCAAGGTGGAGACCGGATCGCTCGAGCCTGTGTTGGCAATCTTGAGGCATCCCGATCGTTTGCGACGGGCTTGGATGGCCCTCGACGGCTCGACGTCTAGGCCTTGGCGGGGGAATTCCTTCGCTCCTCAAATCTCCTACGGACGCCATCGTGGGCCGGTCCCGCCGAGCACTCATTCGGCAGCGGTCCTGATGGCCTTGCTACCGAGCCCGACGAACCAACATCGAGACCAATGGACGATCCCTCTGACGCTCAGGCCCGCGACGATGGCTGAGCATGCAGGCCAGGTTTCTTTTCCTGGGGGCCGTTGTCAAGCAGGAGAGTCGCATGAGCAGGCTGCTTGCCGCGAGTACACCGAGGAGCTCGGATGCCCCAACGAACGGATTGAGCTGATCGGTTCGCTCCCTTCGATGTATGTCTATGCCAGCCGCCATCGGGTCGTCCCGCTTTTGGGGCTCGGGGGCGACTTGCCGGTGATGCGTCCGAACCCCGACGAGGTATCCGAGGTCCTTTTCTTGCCGCTTGAGCACCTTTTGGGTTTGCGCCCTTTGGTTCGCAAGATCCAGCGAGGGGCGATGCTCATCGAGACACCGGGGTTCTGGCTCGAAGGCCACTGGGTATGGGGGGCAACGGCGATGATGCTTGAGGATTTGAAAATTCGCTTGGTGCGAATCGCTCGCAATTGGGGTGCATTTGAGAAATGATTTCATTCCAGTTCACCTCGTTCGTTGCGCTCGTTTGTAAACCACGCCATACAGGTGCGGGAAAAAAAGAGGCCCCCGAAGCGATGCCTATCAAGCTTCAGGGGCATCACAACCAAGTGCAATTTCGGAACTTTTTGGATCCAAGTCGTGCCTCAGCGCTGGGGCTTGAGCGAGGGTTACGAGGGTTAGCCGAGCGCATCGAGGAGTAGCTGGCAGTCTTCGTGGGTGTGATCGGAGTTGAGGCTGATACGAAGCAGGCATCCGTTGGGAGGTACGGTCGGAGGGCGGATGGCGGGAACGAAGATCCCTGCATCGAAGAGTTTTTCAGAGAGTCGGAGAGCTTCGTGGGGGTCATGGACGTAGAGGGGAATGATCGGAGTCGTATCGGCGGTGGTACGGAATCCTCGCAGGGTTAGTTCTTTGCGGAGATAGGAGCTCCGTTCGAGCAGTTTGAGTCTTTGTTCGTCCATGTTTTGGATCAGTTGGATCGACTTTGCTGCGGCTCCGAGGATCGCTGGTGGGAGGGCCGTCGAGAAGATCAGGGATCGGGCGCGGTGCAGGAGGGTATCGCACAGCAGATGGGGGCCAGCGACGTAGCCCCCGGTGCATCCGATGGCTTTGCTCAGGGTGCCGGTTTTGATCCAGACAGACCGGTCGGCTCGATGGGCATCGAGCAGCCCTCGGCCACGGTTGCCGAAGACACCCGAGGCGTGGGCTTCGTCGGCGATAGCAAGAGCGTTGAATTCGCGGCAGAGCGACTCGATCTGCGGGATTGGGGCAACATGGCCATCCATGCTAAAGAGGGTGTCGGTCAGGATGTAGGCCATACGAAAGCGGCCGCGGAGGTTTGCCAGCAGATCGCCTAGGGAATCGGTATCGCGGTGCGGGAACACCTTGATGGTGGCTTTGGACAGTCGGCAGCCGTCGATCAGGCAGGCGTGGTTTAGGGCGTCGGAGAGGACAAGATCCTCGGGAGAAACCAGCGATTGGAGCGTTCCGAGGTTGGCTGCGTATCCTGATGGAAAAACGACAGCCGATTCGCTTTGGTGCCAATGAGCGATCGATTCGACGAGTTTGGCGTAGGGTTCCGAGGTTCCGAGGATCAGGGGGCTGGCCGTTGCCCCGAGGCTGTATTGGTCGGCGATTCGGGCGAATTCCTCGCGGACTTGGGGGTTCCAAGCCATGGCCAAGTAATCATTGGAGGCAAAGTGCAGCACGGACCGACCTTGGCGAAGCGTCCGAGTGGGGCTCAAGGGTCGGCAGGGTGTCAGGGAGCGTCGGAGTCCTTGGTTTTGGCGGCGTTGCAAATCTTCGGAAAGCGAGCTCCAGAGGTCCATCGGGTTGATCATTACTGGTAAACTCTTGGGAAGCGGAATTGATTCACGGTCCTGAAATAGCGATAATAGAACATGTTCAGTGGCTTGGCATGAGGGTCACCGCGAATAGAAACTTATGGAACAACGGGTTCTTATCACAGACGACGACGAAGCATTTCGAATGACGCTCGAAGAGATACTCCAGCGTCGCGGCTACAGCACGTGCCAAGCTTGCGATGGTCTCGAGGCAATCGAAGCGATCGAGTGTGGTAATATTCATTTGGTGTTGTTTGATATCCACATGCCGAGGTTAGACGGGCTCGGAGCGCTCGAGAGGGTTCGCAGGGCCTTGCCGAGTCTTCCGTGTATTCTGATGTCGGCCAAGCTTGACGAAGGAATTTTGGCTAGGGCTCGTCAATTGCAGGCTCAGGCGGTATTGCCCAAGCCGTTTTCGATTCCCGAGTTGGTAAAGACGATCAAGAACGCCCTGCTTCGCTAAGGAAGCCGAGGATTGCGCCAGCGACGAGTCCGCCTAGGTGCGCAAAGTTGGCCATCTGAAGGCCCCCTTCTTTTCCAAAGATATCCCCTGCGAAGCCCATGACCAGGAGGATTCCAACCATGAAGTAGGATTGTCCCGAGAGGCCAAATCCAAGATCCGGTCTCATTCTTGATTTGACGGCGATGTACCCGAAAAGTCCCATGACCACTCCGGAGATACCGACGAAGTTCGGTGAGCCCGAGAGGCCCTGGATACCGAGCACATTTTCCCCGAGGAGGCCTTGGGTCAGGTGGGAACCGGCTGCAATCAGGAGCAACAGTACTGCGTATCGACGGATACCGACCAATCGTTCGACGAGTCTGCCCAGAGAGGCCAGAGCCAGCATGTTCATCAGCAGGTGCAGGGGAGATCCGTGGAGAAAGGCGGGGGTGAAGATTCGCCAGAGTTCGCCACGTTGGAGCGATGCGGTCGGGTCGTTGGTTTTTGCAAAGAGGTCCATATCGACGAACTTGAGTTGCTTGACGATCGAGAGGCCCAATCGATTCTCATTGGCTGGGGTCGAGAAGGCCGTCAGGAGACTAAAGACGCAGCAGAGGATCAGGAGCGTGAGAGTCAGGGGTGGGAGTTTCCCGCTGAACATCGAGGGCCGTTGGTTGCCTAGATTTGGGGATTGGATATTGCGTTGACGGAGCTTGGCCTCTTGGCGTTGTTCTCGCAGGATAAGGTTGGCTTGTTTGAGTGCAGCGGCGTATTTTGGGTCTTTCGGATTGGCCAAAAAGGTTTGAAGTTCCTCTTTGGCTTGGGGCAAGCGGTCCTCGTTTTTGATCCAGACTTCCCAAGCATCGGTGGGTTGGGTGTCGGAAATGCCCGGGGGATTTCCTGGGGGATTTTCCGTGAAGCTTTTCGACGAGGGATCGCTGGCCGGTTCGACATGGGTGGAAATACCCACCGTCAGTAGGTAGGCGACAAATGCCTCGGCGTCGGGCTTGCCATCGATCGTGGTGAGACTTCTCATGGAGGAGTGCTTGGGGTTTTGTGTGGGTTCAGGGTTCCTCGAATTTTACTGGATGAAGTCGATTTTCAGTAGTGGCGCGTTGAGCTTAGGATTTGCGGAAAAACTTTCGATTGAGCGGAAACTACCGTCGAAGTCGGCTTGAACACCGAGGATTGTCGAAAATGTCGGGAGATGATTATTCCAATCGAATTCTTGGATTGCTACACTGGACTTCCGTCCTCCTTCTCTTCTCACCCACCTTGAGTCACCCACCTGCATCATGCGATTGCTGCTTGCCTTCCGCGCGTTTTTCGGAACCTTATTCAATCGTCATGTGGCTCAGAGCGTCCGAGAGGTGCTTAAACTCGAGGCACAAGCCAAGGGAACTTCTTCGGGTCGTTCTGAATCTTCGAGGTCGAGGCACAAGAAATCGACATTGACGATTCCCGCGACTCCGGGGCTTGGGAAAGGCTATTACAGCAGTAGCCGAGGTGAACTTAGCCAGGACTCAGCGACGAGTTCCGGTCGATCCACTCGTCGCAGCGAGGCGATCACGTTGCTTGCATTGCTTCAACGCCGAGCGGGTCTGGTCGATTTGATTTACGAGGATCTCGAAGGGCTCAGCGACGAGCAAATTGGAGCGATGGCAAGGGGTGTACTGGACCAGTCCCATGAGTGCCTCGAGGAATGCCTGATCGTCTCGACGATCGTCGATGGCCAAGAGGGAGATTCCATCGAGATACCCGATGCGGCATCTCCGAATCGATGGAGTATTCTGGGTGATGTATCGAGCGAGCGAGGCAAACTGATGCATCCTGGTTGGATCGCGAGCCAATTGGAGCTACCCCGATGGAAGGGATCTGAGGAAAACTCTTTGGTGATCTCACCGGTAAAGGTCGACGCAACGGCACCGATTCGATTGAAAGACAGTGCATCCGCAAGTTAACCCCTACCCGACGATCGATTATCGAATCGAAGCCTTCTCGCGGCTTCATTTCGGATTGCTAGAAATCCACCCCCAAGCTCCTCATTGCTTTGGTGGTATCGGGTTGATGGTGGACAAGCCTTCGGTGCGACTTGGGGTGACTCGGTCCTTCGATCCGATTCACGGTAGCATTCAGGAGCCTTGTTCTGGCTGGACCGATTCGCATTGGAAGGAACGATTTTTGCGGGTCTACAGCAGGTGGCAAAGCAGAACGGCGCGCGTGTGTCCATCGCCTGTGGAATTGCAGTTTGCTCCCTTGCCCCATGTAGGATTAGGATCCGGCACTCAGTTTGCTTGCGCGGCGGCCGCATTGCTGAATCGATCGATGGATTCGAATCCGGACCGCGGCCATCTCGATGCATCTTGGTTGATCGATAGCGGCCGTGGATTACGCTCGCATATCGGCTTGCACGGATTCCTTCATGGCGGACTGATTCTTGATCGGGGCGATCTGCGAGCCGTTCAGGGGACGCAAGCGGATCGGACTGCGGTCTATTCTTTCCCGAGGCAATGGCGGGTGGTTTTGTTGCATGAGGCCAACTATCAAGGGGACTTCGGGGAGAGCGAGCAAGCGATTTTCGATCGTTGTTCCGAACGACCCAATCCCAATCTTCGACGGATGCTTGAGCTTATCGAGGAGCAGATTTTGCCATCGGTAACAAGGGTCGATTACCAAGGAGCATGCGAGGGGCTTGGGCGATACGGAGAATTGGCCGGAGAGATTTTTCGCCCTGCGGTAGGGGATGCTTATCGATCCTCTCGAATTCGTTTTTGGGTGGATCGACTCCGGGGGCTTGGTTTTCAGGGAGTAGGTCAATCGAGTTGGGGGCCGGTGGTCTTTGCGATCGCACGCGACGAGCATCAAGCAGATTGGTTGATCAAGGCGATCGGTCGAGACCTACACAGCGGCGGTTGGACGTATGTGGCCCAGGTTGCGGGTCCGGCATCGATGGAGTCTGGTTTGTCACGGATCGGTTGATTGGCGCTCCAGTTCCGTTCGCATGTCGAATTGTCGAACCTCTTTGCCAAAGAGCGACACAGTAACGACGATGCACAGGGTTGCGATTCCGCCGAGAAAAACGCTTGGGACCAATCCCAACCAGTGGGCAGCCAATCCGCTTTCGAGTTCTCCGAGTTCGTTGGAAGCTCCTATAAAAACGGAGTTGACAGCAGCGATTCGTCCTCGCATTCCATCAGGCGAGTAGAGCCTGAGAATGGACTTGCGTATCACGACACTGACCCCATCGAGAACACCGCTTAGAAACAGGGCGATGACCGAGAGGATCAAGCTGCGAGATAGGGCAAAGACGATCATGCACAAGCCGAAGCCAAAGATGCTCACCAGAAGGATTTTTCCTGCATGGGCTCGGGGTGGAAATCGGATACAAGCGATCGAGCAGACCAGCGCGCCGAGCATGGGCGAGGCGTTGAGAACCCCCAGCCCGACCGGGCCGGTGTGAAGGATTTGGTCGGCATACATCGGGAGCATTGCGATCGCTCCGCCGAAGAGGACCGCGAAGAGATCCAGGGCCATCGAGTTCCAGAGGATCCGTCGTTTCATCACGAAGCGCCAGCCGGCCGTGATGGCTTGTCCAAAGGGTTCGACCTCTTGGCGGGTGGGTCGGGGTTTCGGCGAGATCGAGGTGACCATCGCGATCGAGCAACTTGAGAAGATCAAGGCAGCCGCGAAGGGGGCTAGGTTTCCTGCGAATTGGATCAGACCTCCGGCAAGCAGCGGGGCGAACACGGCGCATGCATGCCAGACGATGGTCGTCCAAGTCGCGGCGCTAAGGGCTGCCGTGCGGGGAACGATCTGCGCTTCGAGGCTAGGCATGGTCGGGTCGGCAAAACCTCGGGCCACACCCAAAAAGAACATGCAAACCATCAGCACTGTGAGTTTGGTCCAGCCTTCGGTGTAGACTGAGCCGACCATCCCAAGAGCGCAGAGCCACTGGAGCATGTATGAGGCTCTCAAGAGGTTTCTCCGATCGAGAAAGTCCGCAAGATGCCCGCCTAGAAGCGCAAGGCTAAGCGCCGGGATGGCTTGCACTAAACCCAGAAGACCCAAGTACAGCGGTTCACTGGGAAAGGACTTTACCAACGCATAGGGGGCCCAAAAGAACAGGATCCGTGTGCAGACCGTTGCGCATCCGTGGGCCCCTAGGAGCCATCGGAACTCGGGGTAATGCGTCGCATGGGTCATCATGGGTTTAGCCAAAAGCTCATCAGGTTGTAGACGATCCAAGCTCCCAGGTAGGCCAGTGTCGTCATGTAGACAAAGGAGAAGATTGGCCAGCGCCAGGAATTCGTTTCGCGTCGAATCGTCACGAGGGTCGAAACGCACTGAGCGCACAGGGCGAAGAAAACCATGATCGAGCAGGCTGTCGCCAGCGTGTAGACCGGGCGTCCGTCGGGCCAAGTCGCACTCCGGAGGTTCTCGGCCAGACCCTGGCTCGTTTCGTCCTGCCCGCCACCGAGCGAGTAGATTGTTCCGAGCGTCGCGACGATGACTTCCCGGGCAGGGAAGGAGGCCAGGACAGCGACACCGATCTTGCCGTCCCAGCCCAACGGGCGGACGATCGGTTCGATCCACCGACCTGCCATGCCCAGGTAGCTTTTGGCGATCAGATCGCTCTTGAGTTGATTGATCTCGGAAGACCAAGCTTGGGTTTTGGCTTCGTCGGCATTCGGATCGGCTTGTTCGGCTTCGAGCTTGGCGGTAGTTTGGTCCACCAGGCTATGATCTCCGGGGAAATACGCAGCGGCCCAGACGAGTACCGAGGTCACGAAGATCAAACTACCAGCCCGAGCGATGAAGGACAGGACCCGTTCCCAGACCCGCATCGCAACGACGCGGAAACTGGGCCATTTGTAACTCGAAAGCTCCATGATGAACGTCGAGGGTTCTCCTGGAAACAAGAAGCGTTTGAGAAGCCAAGCGACCGGGATGGCGACCAGAGCACCGATGCACATCATGGCAAACAACACGGCGCCTTGGACCGAGACCCAGCCGCCCAGGACCGCTTGCTTGGGAACAAACGCGCTGACCATCAACACATACACAGGCCAGCGGGCCGAGCAGCTCATCAATGGGGCGATCAGTATGGTCACCATGCGATCCCTTCGGTTTTCAATGGTGCGCGTTGCCATGATTCCTGGGATCGCGCAAGCAAACGAAGACATCAATGGCAGAAAAGACTTTCCGCTCATCCCCAGTGCGGACATGAATTTGTCCATCATGAAGGCAGCCCTGGACATGTATCCGCAGTCCTCGAGCACCGCGATGAAGAAAAACAGAATGGCGATTTGAGGCAAGAAAACCAAAACGGCTCCGACGCCGGCGATGATGCCATCGACCAGCAGGCTGCGCAAAGGGCCCGGTGCCATCATCGCTTCGACCTTTTGGCCAACCCACTGGGTCCCAAAGCCGATCCCATCCATGGGCCAGGATGCAAAGGCGGTGATCGACTGGAAGATCAAAAACATCAGGGCGATGAAGAACAGCAAGCCCAGCCACCGATGCGTCAGCCAGCGATCGATCCGATCGCTGGTCGATATGCGTCGCTCGCGAGCTTGGCGTTCAACGACACCGACGACGCGTTGCTTGATCCATCCATAGCGTGCGCGGGTTTCAAAAAGCGGGATCGATACGCCTTGGGTGGCCAAATGCTCCCGGGTCTTGGCGATCCGTTGAGCGACCTCCGAGGATAGCCTCTTGGGAATGACTCGATAGGAGTGGGCCTGGGAATCGTCGATCAGGAGGCGTTCGATCTGAAATCGCTCTAGGGGGCATCCTTGCGATCGGAACCAGGTTCCTAGTTCGTCGACCGACTCGAGGAAGGCGTTTGGAAACGAAGCGGAGGCCAGAGCGCTGCGTTCGAGGACTCCTTGGGGATAGGTGCTGTAGTTTTGCTCCGAACCGGGGGCCTTCTCCAAGATTTCGAGCAATGCCGATTGGACTTCAGGTTGGTCGCATCGAGGATGACGATGACAGCATCGGGTTTTGGCACCGAAGGCATTTCGCCGCAGAGGACCTCGACCGAGACGGCCTCGTCGGCCGATCGAGCGCTGAGCGAATAGGTGCCTGGAAGGTCGACCAGTTCGATCGATTTGAAGGTCGAGCAGGCCAAGGGCATGCGAGCGGTTTTGTGCTCGACGGTCACCCCCGGGTAGTTTCCGACTCGGGCTTGGCCACCGCAAAGAGCATTAAAGAGGCTACTTTTGCCTGTGTTGGGGTTTCCGATCAGGGCGACGGTCGCGGGGCGATCGGACGAAGCGCGGTTGGCCATACGATCGATCCTCTTCTAGGTCCGTTCGATGCGAACGCGACGGGCTTCGATTCGTCGGAGGCTCAATCGGTACCCGACGACAGAGAATTCGACGGGATCGCCCATGGGGGCTTGTCCGATCATTTCGACAACTTCGCCGGGTATCAGTCCCATTTCAAGGAGTCTGGCGGCGATCGCGTCGTTTCCTTCGACGTCGAGAATGGTCCCGTGTTGGCCTTCCTGCAAATCATTCAGAGTGATCGAGACCATGGGAGAGGCCTGATGGGATTCGCCTGCCGAGGATCCAGGTTTTGGGAGTAGGCAGGGACCGATTTGAGGCAAGGGGAAGAGGTTTATGGGGTCAGGGGTTGAACAAGGATTTCGGCAGTGGAGCCCAATCGCAGGCACATTTTCTTGCCTTCGATGGCAAGAAGGCAAGTCTCACCGGGGCACAGCATACGGATTTTGCAACCGCAGCGGATGCCGAGTTCTTCGAGGCGGTGGAGGTTTTTTTCTTCCCCGCACAAGTCGACGACCACCCCTTCGGTTTCCGGTGCAAGGAACTCGACGGGAACGGCTTGTGAAGATGGGTAGAGAGCCATGGGGGGGTGGTTTTTCGATGTTTGGAGGGACAATTCGTCCCGAATCACGATCGACGATTAAGCTTATCTTAATTGAGACTGAATTTCAACAAGCAATCGCAACACGAAAATCAGATTTGGAGGGGATTTTTCCAGCAACGATTGTGAAAAAGTATCTCTAATGCTGTTTTGATTGGGAAGGGGGAGCGGTTGGGTTGGTTTTGCTTGACTTTGGCGGATTGCCGAGCCGATGGAAACGAAGTTAGGACGAAGTCAGAAGGTCTTGGAGGGGGGCAATCGGTAGATTTTGCCTGACGCCCCTAAAACTGCCCACTTTGGGAAAAAGTCCCCCTTTGCCGATTTTCAAACTATGGAAATCGCTTTGGGTTTTGTAAACTCGAATCCCTCGTCGGCTGATCTGGGCCTCAAAACAGAGTCACAAACCAGCCAAGTTCTTGCGTTCGCAAGCAACCTGTAGCCGTCAAGTGTTCCATCAGACGACCTTCCCGTAGGCGACCTCTTAGTAGGCGACATCCAAGTAGGCTACGAAGTGCAGAACTACTCTAGCAGCGGCAAAACGTTCTACGACCGATGGGGATGGCTGGTCCTCCTT
>JAJTFB010000087.1 GCA_021300015.1 Pirellula sp.
ACGCGTTCCGACAAAACCTTCCCTACGATCAATTCGTTCGAGGAATCCTGACGGCCCGAGGCAGCAACTGGAAAAACGGTGCTGTGACGATCTTTCGAGATCGTCGCGAACCGGCTGAAATCGTAACGATGGCCAGCCAACTGTTCCTAGGTATCCGTCTGGATTGCGCTAAATGCCACCAGCATCCCTTCGAAGTCTACGGACAACATGACTTCTACTCCTTCGCAGCTTTCTTTTCCCGCGTCGGATTCAAGGGCACCGGCCTGTCTCCCCCCATCTCCGGCGGCGAAGAAACCGTCCTGGTGAAATCCAGCGGCGATGTCAAACACCCTCTGACGGGCAAAGCCCTTACCCCAAAAATCCTACGCGGCTCTGAAGTCCCCATCGCCGAAGGAGATGACCCCCGAGAAAAACTCGTCGATTGGATGGTCAGTGAATCCAATCCCACATTCGCCCACGTCGCTGTCAATCGCGTTTGGGCGGAACTCTTCGGTGTCGGTATCGTCGACCCTGTCGATGATCTCCGTGCGACCAATCCTCCAAGCAACCCTCAACTCCTAGATCAACTCGCCACGCATTTTCGCAGCATCGGTTTCAATCAAAAAGAGCTTCTCAGAACAATCCTCCAATCCCATACCTATGCGCTTGCGTCTGAGCCGAACGAAACGAACCGTGGCGATCACCGAAACTTCTCGCGCCACTACCGCCAACGACTTCGAGCCGAAGTCCTCGCCGATGCGATCTGCGATATCACCGAAACAACCCAGCCTTACTCTGGCTCGCCCAACGGTACCCGCGCGATGCAACTCTGGACCGTTCGTACCGAATCGGAACTCCTCGATGCTTTCGGCCGTCCTGACCCCAACCAAGATCCACCCTGCGAACGGATCCCCGAATCGACCGTCGTCCAAGCCCTCCATCTGATGAACGCTCCTGCGATCGCCTCGAAAATCACCGACGAAAACGGCCGTGCCAAACGCCTAGCCAGCTCCGAAATGCCCCCTGAAAAAATCCTCGAAGAACTCTATTTGGCAACCTTTTCCCGTTTTCCCGAAGCTACCGAACTTTCCGATCTAGCCAGCGAATTCGGAAAACCCAACAATGATCGACGAAAACTGGTCGAAGATATCCTCTGGTCGATGCTCAACTCTCCGGAATTCACTCACAAGGATTGAATCATGCTCCGACGTCATTGGCTCCAATTGGGTGTCGCGGGACTCGCTGGCGGTAGCTTCGCGAACCTCTTGCAACTGCGCGAAACCTGCGCCGCGAACCTCTCTGCGAACAAAAAGCCATCAAGCTGTATCTTGATCTGGATGGATGGCGGGCCAACCCACTTCGAAACCTTCGACCCAAAGCCTGAAGCTCCCGTCGAAATTCGCGGTGAATTCCAACCCATCCATACCAACGTCGCAGGTATCCAAATCTGCGAACACTTGCCACAACTTGCAAGCATCGCTAACAAATACGCGATCGTACGTTCCGTCTGCCACAACCAAGGCAACCACGGTGCAGGCAACCATTATATGATGACCGGTGCACCACCGCGAATCCCCGTCGGTTGCGGCGCATTTGTCAGCTTTCACCCAAGCCTCGGTTCGGTCGCTGCCAAAGAACGCCCCGCTCCCCACGGATTGCCCCCCTACTTCTCCATGCCGAGCATGTCCCGCTCAGGTGGCCCCAATTTCTTAGGCGCGAAATACGCCCCGTTTGTCGTCGGCGGTGACCCCAACAACAAGCACTTCCGCGTCCGAGATGTCGAACTCCCTAGCGGCATTACCGACGATCGCTTCGGGGCCCGACGAGACCTACGCCACCTTGTCGATCGACTCCCCCGCTTCAGCGATCCTGCAACAGCCGACCCGGTCGTGGCCGTCGATGAGTTCTTCCAACAAGGAGTCGAACTGATCACAACTCCAGAAGCCCAAAAAGCATTCGATATCCAAACCGAGTCCGATGCGACTCGCGATGCCTACGGACGGAATAGCTTCGGCCAACGCGCGCTGCTCGCCCGACGACTCGTCGAAGCCGGCGTGCCATTCGTCACCCTCTACGACGGTGGATGGGATCACCACTCGGACCTCTTCGGCGCTCTGAAAACTCGCCTGCCGTCCTGGGATCAAACCGTCGCGGCTCTGATCAACGACCTCGATCAACGCGGACTGCTCGAAACAACCATGGTCATCGCCCTAGGCGAATTCGGCCGCACCCCAAAAATCAGCACGCTGCCAGGACAAGCCAAGGCGGGACGGGACCACTGGGCCAACGCGATGTCGATCCTCTTTGCAGGCGGAGGTACCCCGGGCGGACAAGTCATCGGTGCCACCGACCGCCAAGGCCACTCGGCATGCGAACGGATCCTCTCTCCAGAAAACTTTGTCTCGACGGTCTATCTCAAAATGGGAATCGACCCAGATAAAGTCTATTACACCCCCTCCGGACGACCAACGCACCTGGTCAGCGATCCGACCCCTATCAAAGAACTCATGTAGTCGATGCCCCACCACCAACCCCAACACGCGAGGATCGGTGTTGGTCCATGGATCGGTACCAAACTGTTCTGGATGCTAGCCGTCGGATCCGGCCTCAACGCCCAAGCCCTCGCGCAAAACCTCGATGCGGCTCGATTGCACCCAAGCGGCTCGCAACGCAACGCAACGGTCACCATCGAACTGCCCGGTAAATTTGAGAAATGGCCAGTGGCGATCTGGACCGAACCGACTCAAACGCCTCCGATCCAGTGGGCAGCTAGTGATACCCCTGGAAAGATCACCGCAAGCGTCCCCGCCGATGCAAAACTCGGACTCCATTGGGTCCGCTTGCACTCCCCCGAAAGCGTCTCGCCACTGATGCGGTTCCTTGTGAGCGATCTGCCCGGGGTCCTTGAAACCGAACCCAACGACGCGTTTGCAAAACCCCAAGCGATCGATTCGCTACCTGCGGATATCTACGGGCTACTCCAGAAATCCGGAGACGTTGATCACTACCAAGTCAAGCTCAGCAAAGGCCAACGGCTCGTCGCAAGCGTCGAAGCGAATCGATCGCTCAAATCCCCGATGGATGCTTGCCTCGAGATCGTCGACCAACGCGGGAATATTCTCGCTCAAAACCTCGATTCCCTCGGACTCGACCCTCGTATCGTCTTCATCGCACCCCGCGATGGTCTCTTCTCGATCCGTATCTACGCTTTCCCTGAAGCCCCCGACAGCACCATCGGATACGCAGGTGGTGACAAATACCTCTACCGCATCGAATGCCTCATCGGCGATGTCGATGACTTAGCAGTAGGTTTCCAATCCCAAGCGACCCCCATCGGGGAACCGAGCCAACGCGATATGCCCACTGCGGTGCCTCTGGTGGATAACCAACGCCGCTACCTTTTTTTCGGAACGCTCGAAACGCCCCGCGACGAAGACGTCCTGCAAATCGAAACCACCACCCCCGGATTCTGGAAAATCTCGGCGATGGCCGAATCGCTAGGTTCGCCGCTCGATCCGGTGATCGAACTTCTCGATGGAGCCAACAAGTCACTGAGTAAACAAGGCGAATCGGGGGAGATCAAGGATCCTGTACTGATCGGCCAAATGAAAACCGCCGGTGTCTATCGCATCGCGGTGCGGGACCTTCATGGTCGCTTTGGCCCCACGTATCGATACCGTCTAGAACTCGAAAACGAGGCTCCCTTGGTCCTAGGTACGCTTGCTAATGACATCCTCCAAGGCAAACTCGACAAGCCAACGGAAATCGAAGTGACCCTAGAACGGACACACGGGTGCATCGACGAAGCAACGGTGCGATTGGTGGGACTTGGACCCGAATACACGTGCGAACCTGCGATCTCCAAAGCCAAAGAAGAGAGCGAGAAAAAGGTCGTCTTGAAAGTGACCGCAACTCCCAAAGCCGATGGCTCAGCCGCCGCGGCTTGGGCCGGCCCTGTCTGGATCGAAGTCGAGACTCAAGGCCGCAACGAAAAGCAATTGGCGAAGCCGGCCCTGTCTGGATCGAAGTCGAGACTCAAGGCCGCAACGAAAAGCAATTGGCGAATGCAGCGAACACCAAACAACCGTACCTTTGGCTGCGTATCGCCCCGTAAAACAGTTCTTCAGTTGTTTTAGAAGGTATTGGCCCAAGACCTTTATTCGTCCTCAACTCACCCCTTTACCGATGCGCCAGTATCGGTATTCAGCCCGGAGGGCGACACTTCTCTTCCGGTGTGCGTAAGCCACTGGACCCAGGCATATGAAAAATTCGCTACGCAATAGTATTTTGCATTGAAAATAAAATCTAACCGACCCTCTCTGTGTCGCCCTCCGGGCTAAAGAGCAGTGTTGGGGGACTCCCTATCCGGTGGCTTACGCACACCGGCAGTTCCTATGCCGCCCTCCGGGCTAAAACCAAACAGCCACCCTCCCGATGCGCCAGCATCGGTCTTCAGCCCAGAGGGCGACACTTCTCTGCCGGTGTGCGTAAGCCACAGGGACCGATTGCGAAAACCTACTTGCTGATCTTGTAGACGATCAACTCATCTTGGTCTCGAATGTAAAGGTTGCCATCGACGATCACCGGATGTGGCCAACTCTCGCCATTGTGTGTCGCAAGCTTAAACTCCGGTCTTCCACTCGACACAAGCCGGAAAGCCATTGTTATGGCCATGCCCCATGTACACATAGTCGCCGATCATGATCATCCCACCATGATGGTTCTGCAACTCCTTGGAGGACTTGTAGTAGATCTCCTTGACGCCCAAGGATCGATTCGCTTTAGGCGAAATTTCCAGCAGGGCCGTACCTCCATCTCCATACCCGGTCGAGCAAAAGACGTAGTTGCCACTGACAAGCGGAGTTGGAATGTTCGCCGTCGTATTGGCCACCCGATCGTAGTTCCAAAGCAATTCGCCTGTCGCGGCATCGTAGCTGACGATCCCATGCCCAACGAGTTGGACATACTGCTTGCGCCCCGCAGCGTTGGAGATCACAATCGAGGAATATCCCGCGCCGTCGTTGCCGCGCAATTTGCCCTCGGGCGCTTTGCCTGCCCAAATCAAATCACCAGTTTTTTTCTTCAATGCTACGACCATCGCCTTGGCTGCCCCCGGCGTGCAGAGCAACTTGTCCCCATCGATCAATGGGGATTCGCTGTACCCCCAACCCGACTCCATCTTGCCCCCGAAGTCTCCTGAGAAACTCTTCTTCCAAGCTACCTTGCCAGTCTTGGCATCGCAGCAGACCATGACGCCATCGAAGCTCATGGCATAGACCAAACCGGTCTCTGGATCGATCGTCGGTGTCCCATTGGCCGCTCCCTTGTCATCGGTAAACGGGGTCGCCCAAACTTCGGCTCCATCCCCCGCATTGCGACAGATCAAATTGGTTTTTCCGTCGATGTTGCCGATCGTATAGAGCAGTCCCGCGTGAATCGCAAGACTTGCCATCCCCGATCCCAAACCCTTGGTCCTGTAAGAAATCGCAGGACCCTGCTCGGGCCACTGATCCATCAATCCCGACTCCTTGGCGATCCCATCGCGATTCGGACCTCGCCATTGAACCCAATCGTTGGCCGACAAAGCACCCAAGGGACTCAGGCTCAGCGCAACGAGAACCAAAGCAAATCGACGTTTCATAAGACAATTTCCAGGGGTAGATTCACTAGGATAGGACCGAATCGAATGCGTCCATCCGATGGACGCCAAAACCGAATTGTAACCGACAGCCAACGCGGTTGCACTAAGCAGCACGCAGCCGGAGCGGACCGGCCCCGTGCGGATCGTCGCAGTACGCCAATCGATCGGCAAGTGCTGTCTGGCTCGCTAGGGTATCGCAAGCCTCCGTCACGTCGTCGACTTGGATCGAGAGCATCGGGCGATGGTCCGATTTGCGATTCGAACGCTCTTGCTCGCTGAGACTGTTCCACTCGGCCAACTCCAGCAGATTCGTCGGGGGCATCATCCTGGCCCAAGAATCCGATGCACCGACCACCGCTTGAGCGATCTTGCCTTCCTCTTGGCCTCCCCAAGCGATCCAGGATTGCAATCCCCAACGTTCCCCAAGATGCCTGGCAACCGCTGCATAACGCTCCGCTGGCCAAATCTTCGATGGCCACCCCGCCCCGACATTGATCATCCCCCAATGCTCGGGAACGGCCAACTCACGAAATTGTGCATCGACACTCGCGATGGCCTGGATATCTCGGGGGACTCGGTACGAGACCTCCGGAGTTTCGATGCCCAAGGGCTTGAGTAGTTCGAGCCCTCGGAGAACCACCTGGTCATGCTCGGGCTTGACCAAATGATTGTTGAGCCAAGTACTAAACTCGCGGCCTTCGAACTCCGAGCAGCACAACCCGATCCTGCGCGCAGCGCCCGAGTACCTTGCGATCCAAGCGCTCTTGGTCAGCCCCTGCGCGTCGATCGCCGTATCGGGCTTCCACCGACGGATCGATTGGAGGAACTTCCAATAAGCCCTCGGCGATGCCGTCTGATCCTTCGATAACACAAACAGCTCGTCGAGGTCCTCATGCCCCCGAAGCAAATCGGAGGCTCCTTTTCCAACCACCCAAGCGATCTTCGATGCCGGGAAACGGTCTCGAAGAGCGCACAGGACCGGCAGCGTGAGGATCGTGTCCCCGACGGCCGAGAGCCGAACGATCAGGATTCGCTCGGGATCCGATCGCTGCTTCAATGGCCGCTTATTCAATGACTGCGGTTTCAATGGCTGCTTGTTCAATAAAGGACCGGTTATTGGATTGGCCATCATCGGCTATTTAGGCAATTCGCAGGTTAAAAAAAGCATTTCGTGCAATTGCTGCACAATGGGATCTCGCTTTGACGGCTCTCGCGATGGAGCTTGCGGAGCTCGTTATAGCGAGCGTTGTTCCAGATATCGAGCATCGGAGCGTCCATGACGTTTCCAAGAACTTCTTTGGCGCTGTAGTCCAAGCAGCACAGGGCCACATCGCCATTGACCAAGACCGTCATCGTGCGCCATAAGCGATCGCAGGGCTTGCGAACCCGCTGTTGCTCGGCGTCGCCCAGTGCGCCACCCCAATTGTGGATATGGGTAAAGTCGATGTGATCGACCACTCCGTCGAGCATCTCTTCGGTCTGCTTGCGATTCGAGGTTTGGCAAGTTGCAGCGACAATAATCGGCGTCTTCATCTTGGCCTCGTCCCGCAATTTGCGAAAGGCCTTGACGTTCTCGACAACCTTCGAGTGGTCCAATCCGATGCGAAGCTTGTTGAACTCCTGGGAGTCCGATCCATCGATGCTGATTTTGACCTCATCGAGCCCACTATGCAGGATCCGCTGGGCAACATCCCCCTTGAGCAAATCCCCATTGGTGAAAATTTTTACACGCGGAATCCCCTGATCCTTGCAGTACGTGATCCGATCGGCCAATTGCTTATCGATCAGTGGCTCGCCGTAACCGTGCAGATGGACCAAGCGTGTGCCACCCTCGACACACTGCTTGACGACCGCTTCAAAGACATCCTGCTTCATGTTGGCCTTCGCACGACCAATGGTCGATCGAGGGCAAAACACGCAGTCTGCCTGGCAGTGATTCGTCGTTTCAATCCGAACCGTCTTAGGAAACGACTGACGCAAAAGCGTCATCGTATCGGCGATTACATACGAGGCGACCGAACCGACGGTGCCGATAAACGATTGTCCAAAAGCGGTCATGTCGAATCCTTTGACACGAATTTTTGTAGGGGTAGGTTGTCAGGCGAATTCCTCAGACGAAAATCCATTTCTCGTCCTAATCCAAGCTAGCCACTGGTAGATTAGCGAATCTGGAAACTCTGAGTCAACGGAGAAATACCCAGCAAATCCCACTGCCGCAAATTGGCCGATCCTATTGCCCGATCCTAGCGTTTCCCAATCGCTCGTTCGAGCACGTTCTTGGTGATCCCCTGAACACGAGCATCCGGGCCGTGGGGCCTGCTCCAGTGGGACCATGGCAACGTATGGCCCGGTGGATCCGAAAGCCCCTGTGCCCAAAAAATACTCGATGCATTGAACACAACATTCCCCTTAGGGCCCTCATACACCGTAGCGGTCCAAGTTTGAGGCGTCTGGCCTGAAACCCAAGCCTTTCCGGTCCCGACGACCGCAAGCCCCGGAATCTCAGCCGGGTCCCCGTGATACTCCCAACCGACCAAACCCGGGATCGATTCGCCTTGCTTGATACCCGTGCCCTGAAAAATCCAGTGCTCAGGCATCGTGCAAATCCAATCCCCACCACCGTTGACCGGCTCGACATTCCTGGCACCCATCAAAAAACCTTCGTCCGGCCCCCGCTCGGGAAACGGACCGTGCTCTTTGGCTCGCGCCTCGGTGATCGGTCGGTCGGCTCCATAAGGTCCACCCCGAAAAAAAATGCGGTTTCGACGGCCATCGAAACCGTCGCGAAACGGCGATACCCAACAAACACTGTTGCCAGAAAGGAACAGCAAGCTGACCCCCTGATCCCGCATCGTCTCGACCGATCGGAATTGGCGAATATCCCAGTACTCATCATGCCCTACACTGATAAAGGCTTTCGCTTTGAGCCCCCGGTCCGGTGTTAGCATATCGCTGTTGCAACAGTACGAAACATCATAGCCGTGCTGCTCAAGCCAAAAGGCCAGCGGAAACTCAAGCGGCAAATACTCCCCGGAGCCTTGCGTCAGCGGATCGTTGACCACACTATCGAACTGCGCCTCGCGTCCATAAGGGCGATCAAAGCTCACGTCAGCCCACGGCCCTTGATTCCCCTTAGGATGGGTGTAAACCGAGTACTTGCTCGGCCAGGTATTGTAAGCCTGCCAAGTGTTGTCCGAACATTGAAATAGAACATCGCAAGGCCGATCGTCGACGACGACAAAGATCACATAGCTTTGCCAATAAGGCTCCTGGTCCGATTCGGGAATCGTCGTCAAACGCCCAAGATACACCCCCGATACCCAATCGTTGGGTATCGTCAGACGATGACTCGATTCCCATCGGCACTCGTTGAGGTTTTTTTCACCGAGCTCCGGTGTCGCCTGAGTCTTGCCCTCAATCGGACCGATCTTGGACATCAACCGAGCCCCCGCGCCATCGTAATATCCAGTCCGGAAAATTTCGAGATGAAACGACCGTGCCGGTTGCGTCGAAACATAAATGTCGATCGACTCTCCTGCACGCACACTCTGTCGCGAACAATAACCCTCAATCCACGGCGAACGGTATCGGCTCGCATCGACCCGCACTCGGGTCAATTGCCAATCTCGACTTCCAGCCTTGAGATTCTCCGCCTGGATAAGATTCTTAGGCGACACTTCCTGGGCTATGCCGACAGAACAAAAAACCAAAACCAGCAAGCAGAGCGATCGGGTAAGGGTGTTCATGGATTTGCATTCTAAGGTGATTTAGATTCGGTGCCCCACGGCAGATTCTTGAGCATCCATTGTAGTGCTTCATCGCACGGTCCGGCCGCATCGAGCCCAAAGTTGCTCGCCGCAAATATGCCTCGCCCCTCGGCAGGAGCCAAAAAAACCACACAGTACCAAACCGTGTTCGATCCATTGTGGGTATAGATCGGACCTGACGACCAGCCCCGCTGAATCACATTCCATCCCCCCGCATACGACTCGCCCGAATCAGGTTGATGCAAACGATCAAACGACTCCTCAGAGAGCTTCAGCACCGGCGTCTGGCTGCTCTTACGCCGCAAATGGACTTGGAGGTAACGCACCCAATCCTCCATGCTCGCATACACCGTGCCAGCAGGCCCCAGCGATTGAGGATTGTCCCGCTCGAGAGCCACAAGAACGCCTCCAGGACGGATGTGCCCCCATGGAACTCTGTCTCCTAGCGACTTCGATGGGATCCCAAATCCCGCCGAATCCATCCCCAAGGGTAAGAAAAGACGCTCCTGGATCTGTTTCTCCCAATCCTCGTCGCGAAGCTGCTCGAGCACCCCTCCGAGAGCCATGTACCCCAAATTCGAATAAAGAAAACCAGACGCATTGCCCTCGGCTCGCTTCGGCTCCCGAGGTTGATCCATCCACCAATGGATCGCACTTCGGCGATGCTCACGGATCGGCCTAGTAGGATCGGCAAATTGCGACCAAGGCGGATTGGCAGGCGCGCCGCTGGTGTGATGCATCATCTGCCGGATCGTCACATTCGCCCAATCCGAACCGGTCACTTTGGCATCGGATGCAAAAACCTCACCGAGCGTCGAATCCCAAGCAAGCAGGCCTTCGTCGATGGCCATCGCCACAAGCGTTGCAGTCATACTCTTGGTACACGATCCGAGATGCATCGGATGCTCGGCCAGCAATGGATCCTTCGATCCCGAACGTCGAAACCCCACGGCTTGGACATCAAGAAGTCTCTGAGTGTCAAACTGACCGGCGATCAGCCCCGGAAGATTGTGCTCTTTGCGCAGAGCCTCAAGGGCTTGTGCGAATGTCTCGGCAACTTGCTCCTGCTGACCCTGTGCGCTTGCGACCTGTGCGTTTGCGATCTGAACCGCAAAAAACGCAAGAAATATCCAAAGCCCTGGACGGAAAATGTCCATCCAACGATATTTCGCCGCCCAAAGCCCAATCGACAGAACGCTCGTGGTCTTTTCCTCGTACAGAGAATGTCCACCAGCAACGGCTAGAGACACACCCAACAATACAGGCCCAAATACAGGCCCAGTACGGTTGATGAATGAGATGATCAATGAACAGTGCATTCCCAAGGTGAATCCTGTCGTGAATCATGGCGTGAATCATGGCGTGAATCAGCGGTTTTTTGGTATGGTACTTGCGTAGTATATCCCTAGTTGCCATCGGACGGCGTCGTCCAAAGTCCATTTTGGCAGTCAGCAGACTACGCCTGCGGTTTCAAAGCCCGCTTGCGGTCTTGTAGCCCAAGTATCGAGAAAACAACAAGAAAACAGAATACGGAGAAAATAACCAGATGTTCTACAACGGCAGCTCGTTTCTCATTTACATCATCCTCATGGGACCAGCACTGATCCTGGGCATGCTAGCCCAATTCTGGGTCAAGTCGGCCTACAACAAGATGAGCCAAGTACCCGCACGCATGAGCGGTCACGATGCAGCTCGACGAATCCTCGACGCCAACGGCCTTTACGATGTGCCTATCGAGCCGTCCCCAGGAGTCATGTCCGATCACTACGACCCGAGCTCCAAAGTCGTCCGCCTGAGCCAAGACGTCTACTACGGACACTCCATGTCAGCCGTCGGTATCGCCGCCCACGAAGTCGGCCATGCGATCCAAGACGCACGGCAATACGCTCCCCTGGTGGTTCGGAACCTTGCTGTCCCCGTGGCCAACTTCGGCGGATCCTTTGCCTCGATCATCATGAGCATCGGCGTTTTCCTTTTGATCGGCGGAATGTTCAAATTCGCAAGCTGGGCGATGCTCCTGGGAGTGATCCTTTTTGCTGCCGTGGTCGCTTTCCAACTGGTCAATCTACCCGTGGAATTCAACGCAAGCTCAAGAGCGAAAGATCAATTGATCACCCATGGAATCGTCAGCAACAGCGAACTGCCCTACGTCAGCTCCGTCCTGACTGCTGCCGCCATGACCTACGTCGCCGGAACCTTCAGCTCGGTCATGAACCTCGTCTACTACGTCATGCAGTATGCTATGGTATCTGATCGCGACGGCTGATCATAACCAGTTGATCCTCCAAGTGGATCGTGACGAATAAGGCAATCCGATGGCTCAAATCACTTCGTTCCTCCGAGAGCCCCGAACATGGGCTCTCGGAGTTTTTTTGGGTATAACCAGTGGAATCGCATTGGCCCAAGAACCCCAGCCCATCAACGATGGCTTCAAAGTCCCGGCAACCGATTGGCCTTGGTGGAGAGGACCACTACGCAACGGGTCGGCTGCAAGCCAACAGTCCCCCCCCACCCAATGGGACGCTAATTCTCATGTCCTCTGGAAAACACCCATCCCAGGCAGAGGCTACGGTTCGATGTGCGTGGTCGTCGATCGAGTCTATCTTGCCAGCGCCGACGAAGCCACCGGCTCGCAGTCGCTCCTGTGCCTAGACCGAAATACCGGCGCGATCATCTGGTCGACGAACGTCCACGAAAAAGGTGGAATGCGCAAGAACGAGAAATCGACGGCCGCTTCCTCCACCCCAGCTTGCGATGGCCAACGCATCTACATCAACTTTCCCAACGAAGGCCGATTGATGGCCAGCGCCATTAGCCTCGATGGCAAGTTGATTTGGCAGACGAAAGTCTCCGACTACATCGAGCACCAAGGCTACGGCGCATCGCCAGCCCTCTACCAATCTCTAGTGATCATCGCCGCCGATACCAAAGCCGGCGGAGCAATCGCAGGCCTAGATCGCAACTCAGGCCAAATCGTTTGGCGTCGCGAAAGACCCAAACTACCAAACTACCCATCCCCTGTCCTCATGCACTTGTTCGGCAAGGACCAGTTGATCATGACCGGCTGCGATTTGATAACGAGCCTCAATCCACTCTCCGGGGAGCTCTTCTGGGAAGTCGCAGGGGCAACGACCGAATGCGTTACATCGACTCCCAGCGACGGCAAACACATCTACACCAGCGGCGGCTATCCACGCAACCACATCTCAGCAGTCCTAGCCGACGGCTCGGGAAAAATCGTTTGGGAAAACGAATCTCGTGTCTATGTTCCCTCCCTTCTGATTCACCAAGGAATCCTCTACGGCGTGCTCGATGCGGGTATTGCCGCTGCTTGGGACGCCTCAAGCGGCAAAGAACTTTGGCGAAACCGACTCGGGGGCACCTTCTCCGCCTCGCCCATTCTCGTCGGCTCTAGGATCTACGCCTGGAACGAAGCCGGTGAATGCTTCGTATTTCGGGCCAAACCCGACGGTTTCGAACTGCTCGCCAAAAACCAACTCGGCGAAGAGAGTTTGTCCACGCCGGTCATTTGCGATAGCAAAATCTTCTACCGATGCACCGAAACGCAAGACGGCAAGCGTCAAGAAGTCCTCTACTGCCTGGGCAATCCAAAAGGCCAATAAAAGCGGAGCAGTGCTAGCTGCCCAGTGAGTGCCCAACGACCAATAAAAGCGGAGCAGCGCAAGCTGCCCGGTGTGTCGAAGAGGCCAAGATATCTACCCCGAAGCTAACTGAGAACCATAGCCAAAGCGACCAGTCCCCGCAGCGTCCATGCGATGGCTCGTATCCAATTGGTCCTGACGAGCTCTCTTTGCGCCCAAGGGTCCGGACCTCGGAGAAGCCGATCATGCAAAGGCATCTGAACCCTCGCGGTACTTACCCAAATCACACCCAAAAGCAGCATCCCGAGACTTGGCAATAGCCACGCGCCGGTCGCGATGCCGACGACCAACAGCCAACCGGCCAAGACACCCTCGAGGAGCATCATCGGACCGACCACCCAAAAGATACGATCGCAGTGCTGCTTTTCAGCCACCGCCGCCCGCACCGGATCCGGATCGACAAACTCCATCGCCGGATACTGAACGCGTTGGATCACCCAAATCAATCCGACCAGATACCAGGTCACTGCTAAGTGAAGCAAACCGATCGTCACATTCGAAAACATCGCGCTGCTCTTTGCCCTACCGGTCGCCGGAGCCGGCGACCTTAACGATCTTCAAGGTCTTCACGACCTTCACGAAACCTAAGGCTTGTTCTCGACCAACTTCAAAATCGACTCGCCCTTGCCACTGTCGATCATCACGTACACCTCCCCGTCGGCGTCCTGACCAAACGCCAACACAGGAAGCCCACCGGCGACGACCTCCTCGTTGCGTGACGCTTCACGAGCACCCTCCTCAAGGGTCAATGCCCATACGCCTCCCGAAACATAGTCGGCATAAAGATACTTGCCCTTGAGCTGCTCGAGCCGCTCACTGCGGTAGACTCGCCCTCCGGTGATCGACTTGCCAACAGCGTGATCATAAGCCCATACCGGGTCGATCGCATTGGCCGCATCGGCACCAGGGGTCCGGTTGCCGAAGGTATAGGCACCCTCGCGCGTGCTCCAACCATAGTTGCCACCCTTGTTGACCACGTTGACCTCTTCCCACAAGTCCTGGCCGACATCGGCACACCAAAGCTTGCCTGTCTTGCGATCAAATGCAATTCGCCAAGGGTTGCGGAACCCATAAGCGTAGATCTCCGGACGTACACCTTCGACCCCCACAAACGGATTGTCGGCAGGGATCGCATAAGCCGCATTCGGGCTCTTTCGATCGACATCGATCCGCAAAATCGAGCCCAGGAGTTGCGAACGGTCCTGACCATTGGCCTTCGGATCGTTGCGGGCACCACCATCTCCAAAGGCGATGTACAGATACCCATCGTTCCCAAACTCGATCGCTCCACCGTTATGATTCTGGAACGGCTGGGGAACGACCATCAAAACCTCCTCGGAACTCGGATCCCCCTTGAGCTTGTCCCCAGGCATGGTCTTGAATCGTGAAATCACCGACTCATGGGTGTTGGGTTTGGTGTAACAAACAAAGAACTCGCCGTTTTCCTGAAACTTCGGATGCATCGCCAAACCCAAAAGGCCCTGTTCGTTGCCACCAGGCGAGTTCCACTTGCTGACTCGATCTCCGATCTCCAAAAAGACCTTCGCAAGCTCGACCTCAGGGTCCTTCTCAAAACTGTAGATCGTTCCGCCTTGATCCAAAACATACAGACGCTTCGAATCCCCTGGAGCATAAGTCAACTCCAAGGTGCGTCGAGGGCGATTCACCGTTCCGTCTTCATCAACCGGGACCCAGTTCTCCCACTTGAGCTTTGGAAATGCCAACGTCGGCTTGAGATTGAGCTTGCCGTCAACCGGCGATGCAATCGTGCCTTCGTCGCTAAGCTCACGAATCTTGATGTTCCGGAACGATACCGGATTGCCGTGGTCTTGGAGACAAAGATGCCCCAGACCTGCTTTTGCAAAACCCGGAAACTTCGAGAACTTGCTTTTAGCCACCAACTCATCCCACCGCTTGTCCCCCAAATTGAATTGGTAGTACACCACCCCATTCATCGAGACCTCACAGCCCCGAGGCGAGATGCGAAGAAACAATTGATTCCACTGCCCGGGCGGTCGCGTCGCATCAGGGATCTCGGTCTCGCCAGCCCAACGCATTGGATAAGGCTGATACATTTGATAGAGCCAACCGGCCTTCTGCGGGTCGTGCCCCTCGACGTTGTCTTGGATCTGGACCTCCGGTCCACTATGCCAAGGTGCTGGATTGTCCTCGGTCACATGGAACATCAAGCCGCTATTACCACCTTTGGAAATGTTGTACTCGAGCGACAGCTCAAAGTACTTGTACTTCTGATCGGTGATGATGTCCCCGGCATTGTTCCCGTCGCGAACGATCGCTCCATCGACAACCTTCCAACCCTCGGAAACCTTTTCCTTTTTGTAATTCCGCCAGCCCTGCGTCGATTGTCCATCAAAGAGCAACTTCCACCCCGCGACCGACTCGGCACGCGTAAGGGTATTGGCTGGCTGCTCGGCCAAAACGCTCGACGTCAGACCCATCGAGACTCCCGATGCGATGAGCATCCCAAGACAGACTCGGGAAATTGTTTTCGATATTTTTTTCATGAGAATTCAATTGGGGTTATGTTGAAACAAAAACGGAAAGGATTAATCAGTACCAATACAAAATACGAAGATCAAAGCTCGGTAGCCTCAAGCCTCCTGAGGCTCAAAGCCAATGCCTCTTTTTGCGAACTATCGCAAAACTGCAACAACTGCTCGGTGTAGTATCGCGCCGAATCGATCAGCCCGTTCTCTTCGGCAATCGCAATGGCCAACTCCAAAGCTCGGGTGCGAATGAGCGGATCGGGGGGTGGTGAACGGTACAAAGCGGCCTTGCGAAACGCCGCCAATGCTTCCAAGGGGCGCTCGAGACTCTCAAGACACATCCCCAGTTGCAAACTCGCGCGCGCTCGAAGGGATGGATCCTCAGCCGCTTCTTGCAAATACTCGACCGCTTGATCCTCTCGCCCTAACTGCCGCATTGCAACTGCCCAAGGGATCAATATCTCTTTCTGTTCAGGATGTCGCTTGTAGCGGTCCGAACAAACCTTGACCCTGCGGTTGGCCAAGTCCGTTTCGGCTTGCTCCAAACCGTAACGGCTTTCCTCGCTGGGTCGCTGCGCGTTGAGCTTGCGCGCTTGCTCCAACGCCATACTCGATAAATGAATCATCAGATCCTCATGCAGGATCAACGCCGGTTCATGCTCAGGACAGTACTCGACAGCGGCGTCCAAGACCCGACGCGCATCGGTCCATCGCTGCTGGTCGATGTAGATTTGACCGAGCTCGACATAAGGCTCAGGGTTCGCAGGCGCACTGCGGATCGCTTGCTCGAGCTCCTGCGAACGCTGCAAAGGGATCACCTTGGGCACCGATGCCGTCACTGCCGATGGCATGTTGCGAACAAACAAGCTCTCGGTGTCGGAGTACTTCGAAAGCAATTTCGAACCGACTTCTTTAGCCGACTCTTGCTTGGTAGGCTCGTTGAGTTCCTTGGATTCCATGCTCGGAATTATACCCTTGCTCAAGGCGATTCCCATATCGGAGCAACGAATAAAAACCCTGGAACCAAAAAACGTCAGCCCGGATGGCAGTTCGCCCTTTTCGGCGATCAGAGAGGCTGCCATCCGGGCTGAAGACGTTAAAAACTTCAGCAGCGGTCGACCAAGACCGCTAAGCTTTACGCAAAATCAGACCACCAAGTCGGTGTCCTGACCCGGTTGAGGAACCCAGTAACGGCCCTTTTCGTCTGGCTTGATCGGCGCCTCGTCATCAAACGAATCGATGGCGTCGAAATCGGCCAAACCAACCTTGCTGTTCAAACACTGGTCCCACTTCAATAGCTTTCCAGTGTAAGTCGCCATACGACCCATGATCGAGGTCATCGTGCTCGTCGCGCCGTAATCCCCCTCGTTGGGGATCTCTCCCTTGCGAATCTGTGCGAATAGATCGACGTGCTCCTGGGCCCAACCATTCTCACCGGCCGGCGACTTCCATACCACCTCGTTCTTCTTGTTGTAAATCTTCCCTCCGCTGATGTCGGCCCATCCATTGGTCCCGTGGGCAAACTCGCTGACCGAATTCCAACAGCCTGGGATGTGCCGGCACTGACTCAAAAGCTTCGTGCCATTGGCGTACGTGTACTCGATCATGTGGTGATCATAGATTTGACCGTTCTCGTCCCCGGTCCGTACCTGACGGCCACCCTGCCCTTGTGCCTCTGCAGGCGGGCCATCCATGAGCCAATTGATCACGTCCAAATTGTGGATGTGCTGCTCGCAAATATGGTCTCCACTGAGCCAGTTGAAGTAATACCAGTTGTTCAACTGATACTCCAATTCCGTCTGGTTCGGCTGCCGGTTGCGGGTCCATACCCCATCGCCATTCCAATAAGCCCTAGCCAAAATGATGTCGCCGATGGCTCCCTCTTTGAGCATCTTGATCGTCGACTTGTAATCGCTCTGATGATGCCGCTGAAGTCCGACGGCAACGGCCAAGTTCTTCTCCTTGGCAATCTTGTTGGCTTCCAAGACTCGACGAACCCCGGGCGCATCGGTCGCCACAGGCTTCTCCATGAACACATGCTTGCCCGCCTTGACCGCTGCCTCGAAATGCAAAGGCCGGAATCCCGGCGGACTGGTCAAAATCACCAAGTCAACATCCGAAGCCAAGACCTCTTTGTAACTGTCGACCCCAATAAACGCCTTCGCGTCGGCATTCTCCTTGTGCTTGCCCTTGAGCTCTTTGAGCGCATTGTCGGCTCGGAACTTGAACGGGTCAGCAACCGCAGTCAACTTCACCCGATTCGATTCGCTGTTGGTGTCCAGCGCCTGCCCGGCGGCTCCCGTTCCTCGCCCTCCGCATCCGATCAAACCCACACGGATCGTATCGCTCCCTTGCGCATGGGCCGATCGGGAAATCGGCAAACTGGCCGCTAGCCCCGTGGCGATCACGCCCGTCTTGAGAAACCCTCGGCGTGATGGCTCGCTCGAAGCATTCGAAGGTGCCGATTGATTGGTCGCATCGCTCATGGATCGTTGGACTCCAACTTGGAATTAATGGTGTTAAGTAAAAAGGTGCTGCAAAAAATGGAATCGTGGAAACTTCGTCCCGACTCGAGCAAGGAACGTACAAGCTCAAGAAGGAAAAAAAGTGTTTCACGCCCGCCCCCGCGCAGCGGAGGTCGCCGCGCCAAGGAGAAGAAAAGTCAGATTTCGTAAGGACCGACGTGAAACACAGGAGGGCTTAAACGCTCACTCTTGCGGATAGGGAATCCTAGCCCCCAAAAGTGCCGTCTAAGGGGTCGCTAATTCGCAACCACGCTTTGACTATACCAAAGCTCCCCTGCGGCTCCAAGAGAATTCGGAAAAATAACCGACGTGGACAACCCGCATAAACAGAAAAACTAATGCGAGTCCTGCTTTCGATCGAGCCTACGCCGGCTTGCGTTGATGAAGATACTGCACCAACTGACGTACCGACTCGACGTCGAGAATCTCATCGTCGATCTTCATCGCAAAGCGTTTTTCAAGCTCAAAGGTCATCTCCGCCATGGCTACCGAGTCGATTCCGATCATCGCCAACGAATCGTCCAAATGAGGCCTGCTACCGACGAGCTTCGACAGATACTCGATGACCTGGGCTTGCGTTTCCTCAAAATTATCCATGGGGCCTTCTCGCTGGGGATCCTTCTCGCAAAGGGCCTTATTGATCGGTATCTGCACTGCCAAAACGATAGCGGGAAACCCTCTTTGGAATCAAGCCCCACCGGCAATGCCCAAGGCTCGATCCAGATCTGCTATCAAATCCTCGGGGTCCTCGAGTCCAACCGAAATCCGGACCAAAGTGTCACAGATCCCTGCCTGCGCCCGCGCCGCAGGATCATAGCTAGCATGAGACATCGTCGCTGGCTGCTCGATGAGCGACTCGACGGCTCCGCAACTGACGGCCAACCCGAAAAGCTCCGTCGCCTTGCACACCCTCTTTGCAGTCTCGATATCCCCTCGGACGTCAAAAGTGACCATCCCACCGAACTGGTCTCCCATAAGCCGAACGGCGCGCTGGTGATGCGGATGGCTCGCGAGTCCAGGATAAAGCACCCGAGCGACGGATCGATGACTCTCGAGCCATTGGGCGATGGCCAAGGCGGATTTGGACTGCTCGCGAACTCGCAACTCCATGGTCTTGATCCCGCGATGGAGCAGAAAGGCCTCGAGCCCTCCGATGACCCCACCGGTTGCGTTCTGGATGAAGTACAACTGCCGATGCAGCTCAGGCGTTTTGGCTGATAATGCCCCAGCTAGGCAATCGCTATGGCCACCGAAGTACTTCGTCGCCGAATGCATGACGATGTCGGCCGAGATCTGCTCCAAGTCCGGCACGCTCATGAGCGGATTGCCGATCGATTCGACCCACACCATTTTGGTTTCCGGTCGAATCGCCTCGGCAATTGCCGCAGCATCGTCGGCGTGGACCAGCGTCACGGTGATGTTGTTCCGATTGCAGATCTTGTGCAAAAGTCGGTAAGTCCCGCCGTACATGTCGCATCCGGCAACAACATGCGAACCCGACTCCAATAACCCCATGGCGCAATGGGTCGCTGCCATCCCCGAGGAGAAGGCCAAAGAGCCTGCGGCTCCCTCCAAGTCCGCGATCGTCTTTTCAACCCGCGCACGGGTCGGATTCCCGCTGCGGGAATAGTCAAAAGCCCCCCAGTCACCCGGCCCAGGCTGCACAAAGGTCGTCGATAAGTAGATGGGCGGAACGACCGCTCCGGTCGAATCCGGTTCGCTTCCGATATGGATAGCTCGTGTTCGAAATTTCATTGCGGATTGTCCTTGGGATTCCAACACAGCGTACCGAACAGGGCGATCTAAGCCGTGGCTTAGCACGCTTCTAGGGCTTGACGCAAGTCCTCGATCAAATCGTCAGTGTCCTCGATACCAACGGCCATGCGAATCATGTTATCGTAAATGCCGAACTGCTCGCGCTGCTCGATCGGGTAATCAAAGTAACTCATCACCATGGGCTGCTCGATGAGACTTTCGACCCCGCCGAGGCTCGGTCCGATCCGAGGAATCTTGCACTTGTCGATGATCGCAGCCGTCTGCTTCCAATCGGCATCCTTGACCAAGAACGTGATCAGACCGCTGAAGCCTTTCATCGTTTTCTTGGCGAACGCATGGGAAGGATGCGACTTGAGTCCCGGATAGTACACGCGCTGGACTCTGGGGTGGCTCTCGAGAAACTCCGCGATCCTCTGGCCGTTGTGGTTGTGACGCTCCATCCGAAGCGCAAAAGTCTTCAACCCTCGCTCGAGCAGATACATATTGTGCGGCGAATTGATCGATCCGAGGATCCCTCGCAGCTTTCGCACCGGCTCGAGCTTCTGCTTCGAACCGCAGATGACCCCCGCGAGCAAATCGTTGTGCCCACCCATGTACTTCGTCGCCGAGTGCCACACGTAATCGACCCCCCATGCGATGGGCTTGAGGTTGTAAGGTGTCGCAAGGGTCGAATCGATCAAGGTTTCGATTCCATGGCGTTTTCCGATCGCGACGAACGCCTCTAAATCGATCACCGTCAAGTGTGGGTTCGTAGGCGATTCGCTCACAAGCATTTTGGTCTTCGAATTGATCGCCGATTCCATCGCACCCATGTCACCGGTCTTGACCTGATGGGTCACGACCCCAAAGCGAGACAAATGCTTGACACAAAACTCGCGGCTGCGGTGATAGCACTGATCGAAAAAAATGATCTCGTCGCCCGCCGAAAGCTTGCACATGAGCAATCCGACGATCGCTGCCATGCCGCTTGAGTAGAGGATCGCATCCTCGGCCCCCTCGAGGACCGCGAGCTTCCTCTCGACGACCTTTTCGTTCGGGTTGCCATAGCGCCCGTACTCTTCCCGATCGTGGTTCTCTTTGAGATAGTCCAGGATCGATTGGGTCGATTCAAACGTATAAGTCGACGCGCAGCAGATCGAGTCGGTGATCGCATCGTTGGGCTTCTGGCGAGCCTCGCCAGCATGGACGCTCTGGGTGCCAAAACCCAACTCGCTCTCGGGATTCGAAGACGATGTCATGGAAAGCTTCAAGGAAAAGCCAAAGGAAAAAACCGAAGGAAAACAAGGGATTTGGGGGCAACTCCAAGCAGATCCGCAGCGAGCGATCCGAGACAACGGCACGGTCAGAAAAAACCGCGATTCCGTCGGTAGCGAATGGCTCTTTAGCAGTGAGGCTGCAATCGGCCGCAAATCCCTGTAACTTCTTAATAGTGTAGCCTCCCGCGAAAAACCATCAAGTCGCAGAAAATCCACCAAAACCCTAAGCTCACCCCTCCTAGGTTGCCCCCCAAAGAGCATTGACGATTGCCCAAAACACCCTAGAATCAGGCTTGCGTTGCGATATCGTCTGAAAGATAGGCCCGGCGTTGTTGCAACACCCAACGAATTCATCGTTAGGATGGGTGGCAGAGCGGTTTAATGCGCCGGTCTTGAAAACCGGAGTGGCCGAAAGGTCACCGTGGGTTCGAATCCTACCCCATCCGTTGCTTCTGGCGTTTCCACTGGCTCTCAGCCAGCCTTCTTCTGTGTCTCTAATGATCCTAGAGCTACCCGGCCTGCGAGATAGGATTTCACGTTTTCGGTTTTGTCGGAAGTTCTCTCAGCGGTGCTGCCATGGGACGTCCAAAGGACGGAACATTTACAGGGGCTTTTACCGAGAACAATCCATGGAACTTTTTGAATTGCAAGATGGCGGCATCCTGCGCTACGACGACGCCTTTGTGCCCCCGGGCCTTGCAGATCGCTATTTCAATGCCTTGCGCGACGAATGTGCCTGGGAGCAAAAGCCTGGCATCTTCGGCCACTTGCAACCACGGCTCATCGCCTCCTACGGTGACCCAGGCGTGTCCTACCGTTATTCTGGCGTTGACAATGTGGCGGTACCCTGGACGGCAACCTTGCTGGAGATCAAAAACCGAATCGAGGCCGTCGAAGGCCACTACAACTACTGCCTTCTGAACCGATACAGAGACGGCCAAGACAGCATGGGATGGCATGCCGATGATGAACCCGAAATGGGCAATATCATCGGCTCACTCTCGCTAGGGGCAACGAGAAAATTTCGCATTAGGCACAACCTCTCGCGAAAAACGCAGACATTCCTCGCAGGCCACGGAACTCTAATCATTATGGCCGGAACGATGCAGCAGCACTGGCAACACTCGGTTCCTAAAACCAAACTCCCTGTCGGCGAACGAATCAACTTGACGTTCAGGCAGATCGTAAAGCCGCACTGAAATGCTTGGCCCCCCTTCGCCCCCAGGCTTTGACGCGGGAGAAGCTGCTCGGTTTTAGCCCGGAGGGCGGCACTTCTCTGCCGGTGTGCATTAGCCACCGGACCCCGAGCGTCCCAAACTCACCGCAAAGCCGCAAAGTTCGCCAAGTTCAAGAGGGACGGGATAGCGAAAAAAGGGTTCGGTTCAACCCCGTATTGGGTTTAGCTTGGCGACCTTGGCGCCTTTGCGGTGAATTTGGAATCTTCAAGGCTTAGGTCTCGCAGCCAAAAAATGTCAAGGTTCACCTTGTCCCGCTTCATCAGCTCGTCGTACTCGTACGATCGCCAACGTCCCTTTGCGTTTTCTTCACTCCCACTCGCTTTGCGCACGTGACGCTTGCCGGGTCGATCCTGCGCGACGAACTCGTCCAAATCCGACCCCAGAACGGCCGAAAACACAAATTTGACTCGACCGCTGCGGTAAGCTCTGGACTTGAGACTCATGGACCTTAGGATGGAATGCATGCAACGCAACGACCCCATCCTCTTGAACCCCTCGGACCGAACCGTCTGCCGACGTCGATTCCTCCAATCTGCCAGCGCAGGGCTCGCTAGCTCCCTGGGCCTCGGAGGCTGCGTCCCCTCGTCCCTCGACTCCGACGCCTCCCCCCTACCCTCAAGCCGCGTCGACCTGATCATCGGACAACGCGGTCTGGCCGACGGAAGATTTCAAAAACCCAGAGCTCTAGCCATCAGCCCTAACGACGAACTCTACGTCATCGACAAAACCGCGCGCGTCCAAGTCTTCGATGCCAACGGAAAATTCCTGCGAGGTTGGAAAACCCCCCAATGGGCCAACGGCAAACCCACCGGAATGACCTTCGATACCAAAACCAACTCGCTCGTCGTCGTCGATACCCACTACTTTCAATTTCTCTTCTATACCCCCGATGGGCAACTCCTCGAATCACGCAAAATCGGTGGCGTCAACGGGACCGAGCCAGGCCAATTCGGATGGGTTACCGACTTTGCTCGCGCACCCCAAGGTACAATCTACCTGAGCGAATACGGTGAGTACGACCGGATCTACAAGTACTCTGCCGACGGAGAATTCATCGACCGAATGGGACAACACGGCGATGGACCACTGGAGTTCAGTCGCCCCCAATCGCTGGCCGTCGACGAACAAGGTCTGCTCTGGGTGGCTGACTCGTGCAACCATCGGATCCAAGTCATCGATTGGCGTGAGAGCCAACCCAAAATCGTCTCCATCCTGGGTCAACAAGGCCCCCAGGTCGGACAACTACAATTCCCCTACGGGATCGCCAAGGTGAACCGATTTCGGTTTGGGGGACGGCAGGCAAAGAACCAGGCCAACTCAACCAACCTTGGGCCCTGGCGATCGATACCCTCGAGCGTGTCTACGTCGTCGACTCAGGAAACAATCGCGTTCAACGCTTCACGCTCTAACCCAAAAACCTCTGCCCTCAAAACGACCGCCGATGGGTCGGTACCCCCCCATGTTTCAAACGCTCTATCTGGGAAATCCATTCGGGACCAAACTCTATATCCATTGGTCGTTCTGGTTTTTGGCCATCTTCGTTTTCCTGAGCAATCTCTCCAATGGGTTCGGCCAAGCCGTCTCGGCTCTGGGCTTCATCTTCGCCGTCTTCGCTTGCGTCTTTCTCCACGAACTGGGGCATGCAATGGCCGCAAAATATTTCGGACGCAAAACACTCGACATCACCCTGCTCCCCATCGGCGGGATCGCCAGAATCCAAGGCGGGAAGCTCGACCCATGGCCCGATGGCTGGATCGCCATCGCAGGACCTGTGGTCAACTTCGCCATCGCCATGGTGCTCTGGTTTGGGATTTTCCTCGGTGCATTCCCCTCCCTGGAACTCAAGAACCTCAGCAGCCTCTCCTGGGCACAACAACTCCTCATCGTCAACCTTGCCCTGGGCCTATTCAACCTGCTGCCCATGTTCCCTCTCGACGGAGGTCGTATCCTCCGCTGCTTGCTTTGCTATTTCACAAGCCGCGAAAAAGCGGTCGACCTCTCGGCCCAAGTCGGCCAATGGGGAGCCGGTCTTTGGATCCTCTTTTGCCTCTGGCACTGGGACTTCATCGGTGCAATTTTCGGCATCGTGCTTTTCGGAATCAACTCCTTGCAACGCCTGCAATCCAAACTGATCATCCTCCAAGAGTCCAGGCCTACCTGGACCTATCCAACCAACCCCAACGATCCCTTCGGATTCGACCGAGCAAACCGATCCGGTTTTCCAGGCCGCGCCGATACGGTCGATGCGGTCGATGTGCGTGTTGTCGATGCAGAATCGTCGAGTCCAACCGATCGTGACAACCCCGAGGATCCCCGCACCAGGTACCTCCCACGGCCATGATCGATCCACCGAGTGGACTGACGAACTCCCCCGATGCCTTCTCCATAACCATCCAAGCGATGGGGTCGACCATCGATGTGCGCTGGGTCGGAATCGACTATAGCGAACTTTCGCAAGCAGACAAAATCGGCAAAGCGATCGAAACCCAAATCGATCATTGGGTCGAAGTCATGAGCGACTATCAACAAGATAGCCAAGTCAATCGCTTCTGTCGCCAAGCCGACGACGGCCAATGGCACGCTCCAAGCACAGACCTATGGCGAGTCCTCGAATGCTGCGACCAGTGGAACCTTTGGAGCCTCGGTGCCTTTGACGCCTCACTCGGTGCTCTGACCCGACTCCGCAGAAGCAAAAACCAACCCACCGAAGTGCAGTGGCAACAAGCCCGCATAGCGTGCGGCTGGGAAAACATCGAATGGGACCGCCAAAGTCACCAAATACGATTCAAACGACCTGGAATCCGCTTCGATTTCGGCGCCATCGGAAAAGGATTTGCCATCGATCAGACCGCCCTCGAACTCAAAGAACTCGGAATCCAAAGCTACTGCGTCAATGCCTCCGGAAACATGGCGCTCGGGGCCAGCCCTAGCCCCAGGGCCTCAGGATGGCCCGTAGCGATCGGATCGGTCGATTCGCCCGAGCGAAACTTGCGATCGTTGCGATTGGTCCATTGCGGAATCGCCACCAGCGGTGACCTCCACCAAAAATGGCGAGACAGACCGCAACCCAACACCCCTGACGCGTCGGCGAAAAGCAGCCATATCCTCGATCCGCAAAAACAACTAGGTGTCGTCGGCTCCCAAATGGCCACCGTCATCACCGATAACGCAACCAACGCCGATGCATTCGCCACGGCATGCTGCGTTCACTCGGCTCGCGGATCCCTAAACAACTGGCTCTCTGGACTCGAAAAGAGCCAAACGAACTGCCCCCGCGACTTTGAAATCTGGGTCCAAAGCGTCAAAGAGCCAGGCCAACCCCCGACACTGATCCACTGGCCCTGATCCACTGGCCCTGATCGATTGGCCCTGATCGATTGGCCCTGATCGTTAAGCTATTATTCGGCCCGCACAAATCTCATAGCAACCCACAGCGAGCAACCTCTCAGCGAGCCGGCGGCCGTTGGTAAGCGTCCGGGTGGGCCGAAAGCCGGTTGCCAACTCGGTACTGGGCCAGCGAGGTCGAACAGTCCCAACGCTCCTGCCAGACCCCAAGCTTCCTATCCAAATCGAGCAGACTCTCGATCGTCTCAGCAGACTTCTGTTCCCAAAGACGAACCGAAGCTTCCTGCTTGCTCGCTACCATCGATCCCAACGCGCGATCCCATCGGTCCTGGACCTCTCGAAGCCAACGCTGCTTGTTGGCCTTGAATTCACTCTCGATCTCAAAGAGCACCCGAGGCTCGATCGCGACCGATTCGAATGCCACGGGTACCGTCCGCCCCCGAACATCGCTCGGACTCCCAGCAGGTTCTCGAATGGTGAACGTCAATGGACTGAGCCCTCGAGACGTGTCCTTACGAGCCTGCTGCTCGATCGCCCATGGTGCGGTGATACTCACCGAACGATCATCAACGCTCTGCTCAATCTGAATCCGGATACGGCTCGGATTGGCCTGGAAGGCTTGTTGCCCCCTCGAGATATACCAATAACAGGTCATCTGAAGCAGGCTCGGTTTCTGCTCAGCAAAGACCTCCAAAGCCCCCTGGCCGTCGGGAAGCTCAAAGTTCCAGACCGATGTCGTCGGAAGATGCGAGGGACTATCCCAAGCCCATTGGCAACTTTGGCATTCGAAGGGAACCTGCAAATTGCCCCTCTTCGAATCACTCAACAAGCCGCTGAGCGTCGCCTTGCGAACAACGGTCGTACGTCTCGAACGCTCATGGGCCTGCGCCATCCCACGCGGATTCATCGCTGCAGCGACTATATCGCAGTATGCAAGCACCGTCGGAGTTATCCGCTGCGAATAAGCCTTGGCAAATTGCTCGATCTGATGCTCCGAATCCGGAACCATCCCGAGCGATCGCGAGCGAAATTTCTCACCGACCGATTCGGCGACCATGGACCATTTCCTCGCAAGCTCCCTGCCGCTGGTCCTCGATTGAATCCGAAGCTCCGCCAAACGCTGCTGGATCCCATGGTACTGCTGAGCCATCAACGACGCTTGCTTGCGATCGTGAAGATCCTTGGGACTCGATTCGATCGTTCGATCCAAATCCGCTGAAAGCTGCTCGTAGCGACTGTGCAACTCCTGCGATGCCAAAAGAACTCGCCCAGCCTCCCGGTCGATACCCCCGACCGCGTCGCTCAACCAAGCTTCAGCCCAACTCTCGACGTCAGGTACCGTCCCGTACTCATCAGGAAACGAAGGCAAAGATAACGTCGTCGATCGTGGCAGTTCCGCCGGGATCCGGACCCCGTGAAGCTCAAGCTCGTCGACGACCAAGTCCCCCTTCCAAAGCGTACTAGCCCAAAGCGTACCGGCATCGAACAACGCATGGCCATCGCCGACCTCGATCGATCTGCCATCGCGAAGCTCAATCGACCCCTCGGTCCAACGCACCGAATCCAAAGAAGCTTCGAGCGTCTCGGACTCCACACGCGCCGAAAATCTCGACGATAAAAACGAAACAACGATCGAGCGACGAACGGAATAAAGCCCCAACAGAGCCAGCAGGAAACCGATCCCGATCACCCATCGACGCCATTTCATCTTCAAGGTTCCTGTGGATCCGATGGACTCTTGGAATCCTCCGAACAAACCCCACCTCGCGATACCCAACTGGCTGTCAAATGCTGCAGCAAGTACCGCAACGACTCGGTGCCGCGATGGATAGGCATCGTCTTAGGCACCGATTCAGGGGCTCTGTCCGAACTGGTCAATGGATCCGCATCGATCACCGATCCAACCGTGTTTTGCATCTCAGTCAGCATAAAACTCCAGGCAAGTTTGAGTTGGGACAGAGAATCGTTCCTGTAGAATCGGATCCACTTAAGCTCGAATTGAACTCAAATCCCAATGCGGTAGAAATTTCCCGAATAGCACAAGCTTCTGGGCTTTTGCTATCATTGAAGATCGTCGCCCCTACCGATGGACACCCAGCCCCCCCCGCGAGCAACTCCTGAGCCCCGCAGAGGATCGGATTGCTGCTCTCCACTTTCGATGGAATCGAACCCATGAATCGACCTGGAATCATCCCCAAACTTTGGATGCTTGCAATCGCCACAATCCTGGCTTGTACCGCCGGGACGGAAAATGCCTCGGCTCAAGACCGCCCACCGAACGTCGTACTGATCTTGGCCGATGACCTCGGCGTGTTCGACTTGGGTTGCTACGGCCGAACCGATCACAAAACTCCCAACCTGGATCGACTCGCCTCCGAAGGGATCAAGCACACAAGCGCCTATTGCGGCCTGCCGATCTGCTCGGCCTCTCGCGCTTCGCTCCTGACGAGCAAGTACCCTGCTCGCTTGCACTTGACAAGCTATCTGCCCGGTCGAGCCGATGCTCCAAGCCAACGTTTGCTCCAACCGCAGATCGAGCCGGCATTGATCCCAAGCGCTTCGACCCTGGCCGAAGCCCTCAAGCAATCCGGTTATGCGACCGGCATCTTTGGCAAATGGCATCTAGGAGGAGGTGACTCAGCAGCCACTGCCCAAGGTTTCGATGTGAGTATCGAACCCAACGGCAACGGAGACCCTTTGACGACCGGCGGTAAAAACGAAAACCTCATCACCGACAAAGCCATCGAATTCATTCAAGCCAACCGCGACAAACCCTTCTTCTGCTACGTGCCTCACCACTCGCCTCACATCATGCTCAATGAGCAACCGAGCAAAATCGAGCGGAACGCTCAAGCTTGGAATCCTCTCTATGCGGCCGTCATCGAGTCCTTGGACGATTCGATCGGCAAATTGCTCACAGCGATCGAACAGTCGGGCCAAGCCTCCAACACCATCGTGATTTTTTCAAGCGACAACGGCGGATTGCATGTCCCCGAAGGACACCCAACTCCAGCGACCTACAACGGTCCGCATCGCGCCGGCAAAGGCTACCTCTACGAAGGCGGATTGCGCATCCCTTTGCTCGTCCGATGGCCCGGTAAGATCGCCCAAGGACGAACGATCGACGCGCCCGTCTCGTTGCTCGATATCCTACCTACGATCCTCGATGCGGCTCGAATCGAAACCGGCAAAAGCGTCGGACCCGTCGATGGCCAATCCCAATTCGCTGCTTGGACCCAAAACAAAACACCCGCCGAAGACCGTGTCTTTTACTGGCATCTGCCTCATTACACCAACCAAGGAAGCAAACCCTCGGGAGCCGTTCGACGCGGGAACTGGAAATGGGTCGAAGACTACGAAATGCAGACAGGCGAACTGTTCGACCTCAGCTCCGATCCCTCGGAACGAAACAACTTGGCCAAAACCCAAACGGAGATCGCTCTGCAGATGCACCAGCTTCTCGTCGGCTGGAAATCGAGCATCGCAGCCCAAGAGTGCATGCCGAACCCTCGCATCGAGCCGGAACTCCATGCCGAACTGTACATCGAACAAAACGCATCGCTGATCGATGGCCGCAATCAATCCGCACAAGAGATCGCTCAGAAATGGGCCCCTTGGAGATCGGGCATGAACAAAGCCATCGATAAACAACCGACAAAACTCAAAAAGACCTCCGCAGGAATTTCCCTTCTGGCCCGCGATTCGCTACCGCACGGAAAACGGATCCGCTTCGAACCCGAAACCTATAAAAACGTCGTAGGCTATTGGACTGAGGTCGATGACTGGGTCGAATGGTCGATGCAAATCCCCAAAGAGGGCACCTATCGCGTCGAGCTCCACTGCGGTTGCGGCTCAGGAAATGGGGGGTCGATGGTCGACGTCCAAATCGATTCTCCCAAAGCCGACTCTGCCGAAACTCTCACCCAAACGCTCGAATGGAAAGTTCGCGATACAGGACACTTCCAAAACATCGTCATCGAGCCACTCGGTGTGCTCAAGTTGCAAGCGGGGGCAGGAAAACTAAGGGTCAAACCCAAAACCAAAGCCGCCGCGGCCGTCGCTGATATCCGTGAGATCCGCCTGATCCCTGTCAACGAATAAAACGACCACCATTCCCCGTTGAGACCCGAGAGCCCCCTCGCACTATGACGCAAACCAACCCATCGATCCGTTCCCAGGCACCCATGGGACGTCGCGAATGGATCATCAGCAGCCTTCTGACCAGCGGGTTGGTCGCCTCGATGTCTCAAGCCCAAGCCCTCGCTGTCTGCCTGCCAATCGATCAGGAAACCCAAGACCCGCCGCTTGGCAAGAACCTAGCACCCAGGAATCAACTCGCCGAGATCACCTCGGAGATGGTTCGCCAAGCCTCCTGGCAATCGCGAGTTGAATTGACCGACGCGCACTGCGAGGAAATCGCCAAGCGACTCAGCGCAAAAGCCAAGTCGATCCAAGCCCTTCGCACCGCGTCGATCGAAGAAAACACCCCGATGGCGAGCGTCTTTCTGCCAGCGGCCTTCGTCGAACCTGCCACTCGCTTTGGACACCTGCAAATCGCAAATCCAGCCCCTGGGCAATCCACGGGCGACCCAAACACCCGACGACTCTCTGAGCTTGAGCTGCCCAAATTCGATCCAGACACACTCGAGCAGGTAGCGTTTTGGACCGTCGAACAGTTAGCCGCAGGTCTGAGGCGCAAGCTCTTTACCAGCGAGCAACTCACGGCGATGTACACCGAGCGGCTCAAGAAATACGATCCGCAGTTGCTGTGCGTGGTTTCCTACAACCAGCATGCCATCGAGAGTGCGAGGCGGGCCGACGAACTGCTTGCCTCGGGCAAGGATCTAGGCATTTTGCATGGAATACCTTGGGGGGCAAAAGATATCATCTCCATCCCTGGAATGCCCACGACTTGGGGGGCAGTCGATTACAAGAACCGACTGCGCGAAACGATGGCGACAGTCGCAGAAAAAATCGAATCGGCCGGTGCGGTCCTACTGGCAAAACTCACCGTCGGCACCTTGGCTTGGGGCGATCAATGGTTCGGTGGAATGACCCGCAACCCTTGGGATATCGAACAAGGAAGCTCAGGCTCCTCCGCCGGGAGCGCATGCGCGGTGGTCGCAGGACTATGCGGATTTGCGATCGGCTCAGAAACCCTCGGCAGCATCGTCTCGCCGACGCGCGTGTGTAGCACTTGCGGGCTGCGGCCAAGTTTCGGCCGAGTCAGCCGATACGGATGCATGACGCTCGGCTGGACGATGGACAAGATTGGACCTATCGGGCGAACACCTCGCGATTGCGGCTTGGTCTTTGCGAAGTTGCTCGGAAGCGATGGCAAAGACCCATCGGTTTTCGATGCACCGTTCGAATGGCCAATTCCAGATTGGTCGATCAAGAAACTTCGATTTGGAGTATCGAGTCGGCCCAGAGGATCCGAGAGAACCATCGCAAGAATGCTCACCGATGAAGGTGCCGAGGTCATCGAATTGGACTTTGAGCCCGATCCACGGATCCAAGCCATGACCGATGCGATCAGTGTCGAAGCGGCAGCGATGCACAGCGAACTTTTCGAGAGCATCCAAGAAGATGACCAAGTAGGCAAATGGGCACCGACGTTTCGCGAGGCCCAATTCTGCTCGGCGATCGACTATGTGCAAGCCATGCGAGCTCGGGTCGCATTGATCCAGAAGACCGAACAGGTGCTCCGCCAGGTCGATGTCTATCTCGGAGATGGAGACCTGGCCCGCATGAACCTTACGGGGCACCCATCGATGGTCGTCTCGTTTGGCGAGGATGTGACGAACAAAAAACCCAAGACCTTGGTCCTGACGGGTCGATTCTTTCACGAACCCCAGTTGCTCATGCTCGCCGATTGGATCCAACGCAAGTTGCCGCCGACTCCTAGCCAGCCTGAATTGACCCGAATACTGTAAACGGCTTTTTTTCGCAGATTGCAAGCTTGCACTGATTCCAATCGCCCTCTTGGTTTTACGATTGTGCGATTGAGCTGGCAACTCATGTTTTGCCTCTTTGTGTCCTCTGTGTCTCTGTGTTTCTTCCCTGTCCTCGATAGCAATTGCGTTGGACGCCCGATCTAGTTTAACCGTCAGTCGCAGGCGTACTGGATTTATTGCAGGCGGCGTAGCTTAAGGTGGGGTTGGGGGATTTGGACGTCATTGACGTTATTGACATGGTTGACGTCATTGACAGCGGACATTACTGACGGGTGACATTACTGACGGGTGGACAACAGGCTCCACCCAGCGCGATCGATGCGCCTGCGAACCAGAAAGGCGCAAATCGGAAGTCCAAGAAGCAACCCGCCAGCAAACCCTGATCGCGACTGCAATCCAACGAACTTTACTTCCATTTCCTCTCCTGGCTGTTCCCCTTGGCGCCCTTCGCGCCTTTGCGGTGAGACTCCAGTGTGGGCCTTTGCGGTGAGACTCCAGTTTGCGCCCTTGCAAGATGAGGATTTGCTGTCATTTCGCCGCCGATTCCTGAACCGAATTTTTTGGTCGTTGAAGAAAAAAGACGATTCGCCGAACGTTTCCTGCCGGTCGTGCCGATAAAGCCGAGGGTAATAGGTATTCCTGCCATTCCAATTGATGGGATGGTGACGGACAAACCGGTGGCAAACGCACTGGAGTGAATTCGATGAGGCTGCTCAAAGGCTGGAAACTTACGTTGATGGCAAGCATGGCCCTTGCAGGGTCTAGCGGTCAGGCATGGGCTCAAAAGCCCGGTAGCTGGGGGTCCAACAAGCCTTCTAGCCCCAAAATGTTGCAGGGAACCCCAACGGGCTCCTCGCAACGCTTGACCCCTGTGGCTTACCAAGAACCAATACTTCAAGATGCCCCGATTCCATCGGGATTGCCTCCGGTGGAAAGTGTACCCTTGGGTGCTGTTCCCGCAGAAGGCATGCCCATGATGGGCCCTGAGGGCTATCCTCCCGGGATGATGGGACCCGGGATGATGGGACCTGAGGGCTATCCTCCCGGCATGATGGGGCCCGGCATGATGGGGCCTGAGGGATGCCCTCCCGGCATGATGGGACCCGGCATGATGGGACCTGAGGGTTGCCCTCCTGGCATGATGGGGCCCGGCATGATGGGGCCTTGCCCTGAGTGCGGTGGACCCTTCGCAGGTTGCGTCCGATCGCACGTCGATCGCTGGGGTCGGAATCCTTACGGACTCTTTGCCGGACTTGGGGGTTGCCTTGCTGGTCTCCCCTCGCTCCTGGTTCCTTACGGCGAAGGCGGCATCGCCTCACAACGATGGTTCGACGCTTCTCTCGAGGTAATCGGATTGGATCGCACTACCGGCGGCAGCAATTTTGCTGTCTCGTCGCTCGGTGCAAACTCCGGCAACTTTGTTTTGGGCACCGATATGGTCGCCCCGGACTCGATGCAAGCGGGTCTTGCGGCCCAAGTGAACGTACAAGTCGGACCGGGCTCGAATCTCGAATTCGTTTACTTTGGTTTAGGTCAGGATGAAGGATCTGCGGTGGCCCGAAGTGCTTCGGCGAATCTCTTTTCGTTCGTAAGCAACTTCGGAACGCTCCCGGCCGGCGGATTCGATGACTCGGACCGTTCGCTGATCCACACGTTGGACTACCGCTCTGAACTCCATAACGGGGAAATCAGTATTCGAAGACGCTGGAGCGAACCCGTAGGATACTTCCAAGGTAGCTTTCTGACAGGCGTTCGGTACTTGGATCTTGACGAAGGATCACGGTTCACCGCCGATGGATTGAACAACAACGGTGCTGCGAACAACGGGCCACGCTTCTTTGACTACAACGTTGCGACTCGTAACTCGCTCGTTGGCTGGCAAGTTGGAGCTGACCTTTGGTACAACTTCCTGCCGGGAATCAAGATGGGTGTGGAGTTCAAGACCGGTATCTATAACAACCGATCCCAGCAAGACACCTCGATCTTCGCGAACTCTCTCCCCTCTTTCGGTATTCCCGAGATCCGAGAATATGCGTTGGACAACCGTGCTGCTTACATCACTCAGCTTACACCACAGTTGGTTTACCGCTTGAACCACTCGATCGCCTTTAGAACTTCATACCAAGTTCTTTGGATCGACAACGTCGCACTGGCTTCGGATAACTTCAACAGCACTCCACCCTCGCTGTTCTTGCCAGGATCGAATCGCCTCGCAGCGATCAACAACTCCTCGGACATCGTTTATCAAGGGATAACCGCCGGGGTTGAGTTCACTTGGTAAGCAATCGAACGATTCACGAAAAGCCCGTCGCGAAATGCGACGGGCTTTTTTTTGATCGGCCGAGACGACCATAGGCTCGCAGTCTTTAGGACCGATGGGCTGACCGGTTCGCAACGATAGAAAACATCCACCGGCCTCGTGCAAGATCGCCAGCGGTGCGGCGATGTCCCAGGGCGCTTGCTTGACGTTCTCGGAATTGTTGTCATGGATCACCGCACAGAGCCCTGTCGTGCCGTCGATCAGTCGCATCGCTACCCCCGAATGAGGTGGAAACGAAGTGACCAACTTGGCACCCTGGCTGGTCCTCAATTTATTCCTCAAGTACGCGAACATGCCGGTCTCATAACGAGCGTTGCCGTATTGGTTCATGTCGATCCAAGCGTCTTCGAGTCGTGTTGGGCTCGGTAAAACGAGCGGCTGTTGATCCTTGTAAGCACCCAACCCGGTATGCGAGTAGAAGAATTCGCCGGTCAAAGGAAAAACGATTGCCGCTGCAGAAGGCTTATCCTCACAATACAAAGAAACCAGGACCGAAGGAAAAGGGTTTCCGACACGGAATAGAAACGCGCTGGTTCCATCGAGCGGATCGACATACCAACACTGGCTTGCACCTTCGAGGATACTCGGGTCGGATTCCTCAGAAAAAATCGTAGCCTTCAGTGGGTCTGCTTGCAAAACATCCAACACGGCTTTTTCAGCCTGTTTGTCGACCTCGGAGACCAAATCTCCAACCCCTTTTTCAATGATCCGAGTCGGACGTCCAACCCATTGCCGAATGACATTCGCGCCAGCCGTCGCGGCCCGAAGCGCGGTTCGTACTTGGCTCGACAGTTCGCATCCGTGGCTCGGAGGGGTCAACGGAGCAAGAAAGTGATCCATAGTGATGGCGGTTCGCAAAAAACGATAAAACGTGGTCCAAGTGGATAATTGCTGCATTTTAACCACATTCGGGACCTTCGTAACCCCAGCTAAAGCCCTTCGAATACGCGTACCCTAGATGCAAAAAGGGTGTTTCCTTGGTAGATTTCCACCAAGAGCCTTCGGTTCATCGATGTGGATTTGGATCTTGCAAAAAGCGTCTCGCTCATGGCTAACCCAACCAACAAACTCAAATACTTGCTGTTCGATGTCGAAAGCATCGCCGACGGCCAGATGATCGCTAGGACGAAGTACCCAGGTAAGGGCATGGACTCCGAGCAGGCCATCGCGATGTTCCGTCAGGAACTCCTCGACGAGAGCGGTAAAGACTTTATCCCCTTTACCTACCACCTCCCTGTCGCGTTGGTCATCGCTAAGATCCGCGACGACTTCAGCTTGGCCGAAATCGTATCGCTCGATGAACCGGCCCATCGCCCCGAACAGATCACCAAAGCCTTTTGGCTTGGATGGGAACGCTATGCCCATCCGACTTGGGTGACCTTCAACGGTCGATCTTTCGATCTGCCATTGATGGAATTATCCGCCTACCGCTTTGGCATCAGCGTTCCTGCTTGGTTCAACATCTACGACCGAACGTACTCACAGAATCGCAATCGCTACAACCTTGAATCGCACCTGGATTTGCACGAAATCCTCACCAACTTCGGTAGCACCTGGTTTCGTGGGGGACTGAACCTAGCCGCAGCACTCGTCAACAAACCCGGGAAGATCGATGTCCAAGGGGATATGGTCCTTGAATTGCACCGGCAGGGAAAGCTCCATGAGATCAGCGAATACTGCCGCTGCGATGTTTTAGACACCTATTTCGTATTCCTGCGACTCCAGGTTCTCATGGGACGCATCAGTTCCGAAATCGAAGCCGAACTGGTGGCGCAAGTCCGACGAATGCTTGAGCAAGACGCCGATAAACACCTCGGTTATCGCGCGTACCTTCAAGCCTGGGATACGTCCTGCGGATCTCCGGTCGACCGCTGAATTTTTACCTAGAGATTGCTGTTCGCCAGACAGCGGCGATGAATCCCATCGAAGTTCTGTGGCACGAGTGAACTAATTGAAATTCCCAGGACGGCGCGGCATCTGACGCGGATAAGGAGGATGCTTGCGCTCAGGGGCGGATAGACCCGTCTCGGCCTCCCATTCATCACGCTCCTCTTCGGTGGCATAGTAAGTCAGCCAGCAATCGACATCGTTATCGTCGAGGCAGTGCCAATGGAGGAAATTCCGAGGCCTCGATACCTTCTTTTGGTAGACAGGAAGGATGTCCCGCATCAGCAGACAATAGAGCTGACGATCGCTCAAATGGTCGGTAAAGTCCAAAGCGATTTTTTGGCTGTAGAGCAATTGAATCGTTTTCCAAAGCAACTTCGAGAGCGTTGGATCATCGAGAGAATCCGGGGTCGGTAAGTTTAACTCAGGCTCAAACCATTGGGCGATCGGAAGCGACGGTGCTCGCTCCCATTCGAGAATGGACTCAAGGAAATCGTTTTCATCTTCGAGGCTCATGTTTCGGCCATTGAGCACATCGACCGATTCGTCCAGAAAAGGCTCGAGTTCATCTCGGAGTTGCGCGTTTTTGAGCAAGAGATCGACTTGATGATCGCTGGAAGAAGGTAGATTCGTCATAGACCGGGGGGACTCTAAAGACTTGATGTGAATTCCACTTCGCGATCCGTTTCGCAGGTGGTTTGATCAATCTATACAGACCCCGATTCAATCCAAAACGAGAACTTCAACGAATCCTGAATAGTCAAAGAAAAATTTCGGAATTTGGTCGGATAATCCTCACGAACTTCCAGGTCCATCAAAAGCCACCCAAACACCGAAATTCGCTAGCGTTTCCCACCGAGGCCCCCCAGTCTAATGCCAGCATTCCAATGCGGGAATTCACAAAGGTGCCAGGCACCTGCTGCGACCAGCCCGGATGCTAGCAAATCAGCCGCCCCCCACCCGGTGCCAGGCACCTTTGCGATCCCCGAGTCGGAATGCTGGCAAATCTCGTCCAGACGTCCGGTGCCAACCCGGTGCCAGGCACCAGTTTAGCGCCCGGAAATTTTTCAGGTTTTTCCTGGTCCGTGACCAGACGTGTCACTCGAACCGAACAAACTTCTACCGTTGCAGACCACCCAAAGCCCCTAGGTTCACAGCCCATGGGCCCAGCCACAGCCTGCAACAACCTCCACACACACAAAATCGATTGATCTTTTTTGTCCTCGTATCGGCCAGCGCCTGCCCGCGCTGCTCGATCGCTTACCGAACAAGGAGGTGCTCCATGCCCCGTCCCCTTCGTGATGATGTCCTTCCACCCGATG
>JAJTFB010000088.1 GCA_021300015.1 Pirellula sp.
CCTACGTCGATCCGGGAGCTACTTCCCATGGCGATGGAGCTTCAGCAGACAAACCTGCCGCACCGCAAATCGTGATCGATCGCCAGAAACCCCATCGCCAGACACCCCATTGCCCGAAACTCAAGGCTAGACCTGGGTCTCGTAACCTTTGCGACTCGGACGACTGAGCATCGCGTTGGCCTGGTCATCCCCGACGATCTGACGCTTCTCGGGGTCCCAAGTCAAAGCTCGCCCGAACCGCATGGCGATATTGGACAAATGGCAGATCTCAAGCATCCGGTTATGCGTCCAGACATCCGAGATCGGCTGCTTGCGACTCTTCATCGCAGCGGTGAAATTCTCGGTGTGATTCTCGCTGACCTTGCCGCCATAGATCGCTTCGATGGCTCCCTCGGGCAATGGCTTGTCCTTGAGTTCCTCGACCGGCTTGCCGGTGATCTTGCCACGATTGACAAAGAATCGCCCCTCGGTCCCTTCGAACAAAATCCCATTGTCGCCTTCGCTCGTGATGACCATCAAGACATCGTTAGGCATCGCCGCATGGATCTCAAAGTTCGTCGCGGCGTTGTAACGGTCCGAGACCGTCGGATGCCCATCCTTGTACTCCACAGGCAATTTGAAGTTCACCGGCGTGACCTTGCTCGGACCCGTTTGGTTCGCACCGATGGCCCAACAAGCGATATCGACGTGGTGTGCCCCCCAGTCGGTCAACTTGCCACCGGAATACTCATGCCAATTGCGGAACGAATAATGTCCGTTGCTGTACAAGGGAACCCCGCCACCGTAGCCTTGTCGAAGCTCCGGCAAGGCGCGATAAGCGACCGAAGGAGCTGGGCCTAACCAGAAGTCGTAGTCGAGACCCTCGGGTACAGCCGTCTCGGGAATCATCGGCGATGCTTCCATCGCATCGATCCCGCAAGTGACCTTCTTGACTTTGCCGATTCGGCCATGCTGTACCAAAGCGACGGCCATCAAGAACTGATTGTTAAACTCCGTTCGCTGCATCGTGCCGACCTGGAACACTCGACCCGTCTGCTTGACAATCCTCTCGATGAGCTTGCCCTCGTCGATCGTCAGCGTCAAAGGCTTCTCGCAATAGACGTCTTTGCCCGCGAGCATCGCCTCGACGGCGATCTTGGTGTGCCAGTGATCCGGGGTGGCGATCATCACCGCATCGATGTCCTTGCGGTCAAGGATCTTGCGGTAATCCTTGTAAGCATCCGGCTTGTGACCCTGGGCCTTTTGAACCTTGCCGACATTATCCTCAAGGACCTTGGAGTCGACGTCGGCCAATGCCGCAAAATTCGCGAACTTGAACGACTTGCTCGTGATGGCCCAACCCTGATTGCGCAATCCAATCGTCGCAAAAACCGGCCGGTCGTTGGGTGACTGATACCCCATGGCCCGGAACGGGCAACTCGCGAGGACCGAAGCCCCTGCGGCCCCAAACAAAAAATGACGCCTAGACGTCGACTGCGAACGGATCATGCTCAAATCTCCAAGTTGTCGAGAGGTTCGAAAAATTTCAGTGGTAAGAAAAAATCGGCAAATGATAGCCGAGCAGCACAAGCTGCCCGATGAGTCTAAACATCCATAGGAACACCGGAACACAGTGTAGCACAAAACCGATGCACCCCAAAGAAAGACCCGTGCCTGTGCTCGGCCCTCTAGGACAGCCAGAGCCCCAGAGCCCCTGCGGCTCGATACGATTCGATGCGACTAAATGTCTACTTTGAGAAATTCCAAAAAAAGAACAAATTTCAGCGTTTTGATAGCGTTTCTTCGCATTTGGTCGGCGAAGGGTTTTTCGAAAAAATCTTTCCTCAGTCCCTCTGCACTCTTGGGGGAACTTAAACCACCCTGTCCCGATCTGACGGGGGGCGGAACCACCAAGAAGGCAACCCCCGAACCAACAGGGGGGTTGGCTGTGACTTATCGTCCTTAACAATGCTCTAGACCCATGTGGACTTGCGAATAAGATCGTTCCGATAGACCAATCCTACCACCTTACCGACCAACCCATTCGCCGAATAACCCCTGCCCGATCATGTCAAACCCATTTCACAACGAGCCGAACCCTGACGCCCAGCGTCCGCTTGCTGCGAAACAACCTTCCTCAGGCAAAGCCAACCGCGTCTACTTCAAGTTCCTCGGTCTGAAGGCTTCCGAGAGCAACGAGCAGGCAATCCTCGAGGCATCCAAAAAAATGGCTCGGCTCGTCCAAGAGCGGGCACCGTTTAACTCCCCGGAATTGATCGAGCGTTCACGCCAAGAAATCGCACTTGCAACCTACCGGCTCCTCGACCCCCGACGCCGCAAAAACCCTTGGGAACGGATCCAATTGACCCGCCCGATCGATCGTGAAGACCGCGAATACCAAACCCCAGACCCAGGTTCGTTGCTCCGATGCATGGAGCAAGGTTCCGAGGACCACTTTGAAACGATCCTCAATCCGCTCATCGACCGCGCCCTCGGGCAGACGGCTGGCAACGCACTGACCGTCGACTCGAAAAACGACTCAAGGAACTGGCTCGAAGAACGCCGCGAAATCGTTCGAGCTGTCCGAATCGATTCGACTCACCCACCGCAAGCAAATCCGCTCTGGGATAAGTACGGTTTCTCTTGGTTGCGGTCGGTTTTTGGACTCTAAAAGTCAGCTAGCATTCACCAAGTTTGTGGGACTCTATGACGACCTTGACGATCAAAACAGGTCAGGTAGGTCCGTTCATTTTTTAACGATCCTGCGTCCGATCCATACCGCACAAGCCGCTTACTTTCTTGCGGCCCATCTGCTGGCATTGGAATCCGACCTATGGACAAAACGGTCCGAAGCGAACAAGTCAATGTCATCGCTCTGGTGCGTGGCGAGGAACACTTTGTCTTTGTGTTCGATCCGAAGCGTCGTACGGAACTGCTCCGTCTGCTGGGCCGTTACGCTGCCGATCCATCGATGAGTTTCAATTGGTACGATGCAGCGGTCTTGAGCCAAAAGATCCGAGATCTACTGCCCGCCTCGAGCGCGATCGAAGTCCCAGTTGCGGAAATCCAAGAAACCGTTGAGGCCAAGCCGCAACCGCGTCAAACACGCCGTTTCTAATACCGCGCACGCACCACACAGATCGGTTTTCTTGCCGTCTGAGCTCCTCGTGGCCGAACCTATCTATGGGCTAGGCCGGAACCCATCCAAGGGCCCGATGTGCCAGCCCATCCTGAAAATGGGGTGGATCGAGCAGGATATTCACAGAGGTTTCGGCTTCCATTAGGATCTAATGCTTGCCTAGCGGCTTTTTTAGATTCCCTTTTTGGTCCTCTCAGGAATTCGATCGTATGAAGACTACCGCACCTTTGACGGAACGAACCAGTTGGAAATCGCTACAGGTCCATTTCTCCAAGATCCAAGGGGTGCATCTGCGGGATTTGTTCAGCAAAGACCCTCAGCGAGGAAAGGTCTTTGGTATCGAAGCCGAGGGGATCTACCTCGACTACTCGAAAAACCGCATCGATCAAGAGACGCTCAAGCACCTTTTTGCACTTGCCGATGAGTCGGAACTTAGGCCATCGATCGAAGCGATGTTTCGAGGTGATGCGATCAACATCACCGAAAATCGCGCCGTGCTCCATACGGCTTTGAGAGCTCCTCGAAATGCAAGCATCGAACTCGGTGGGAGAAATGTAGTTCCTGATGTCCACGAAGTCCTCGATCAAATGTCCAGCTTTTGCGATCGACTCAGGAGTCGGCAGTGGAAGGGGCACACAGGAAAATCGATCGTCAACATCGTCAACATAGGAATCGGGGGGTCGGACCTAGGGCCGGTGATGGCTTACGAGGCTCTGAGAAACTACAGCGATCGGTCGTTGAACTTCCTATTCGTATCGAACGTCGACGGAACGGATTTCTCCGAGGCCGTCGAGGGCTTGGATCCAGCCGAGACCCTTTTCATTGTCGCATCGAAGACCTTCACGACCCAAGAGACCATGACCAATGCCCAGACGGCCAAGGACTGGTTGCTTCAAGGGCTCGGGGCAGGCCAAGAGGCGGTTGCAAAGCACTTTGTCGCCGTTTCGACCAACGCTGCAAAGGTTTCCGAGTTTGGAATCGATACGGCCAACATGTTCGGCTTTTGGGATTGGGTCGGTGGCCGGTATTCGATGGACTCGGCCATTGGGCTTTCGACCATGATCGCAATTGGCCCTGAGAATTTTCATGCGATGCTCCAGGGCTTTCGACAGATGGACGAGCATTTCCGGACAGCACCTTGGCACAGCAACATCCCTGTCCTCATGGCGCTTTTGGGGATCTGGTACAACAATTTTTTCCAAGCATCATCGATCGCTGTACTGCCTTACGATCAGTACTTGAAACGATTCCCAGCTTACCTCCAGCAACTGACGATGGAGAGCAATGGGAAGCGCGTGACCCTCGCAGGAAACCATGTCAATTATGACACCGGGGCGGTTTACTGGGGCGAGCCGGGTACGAATGGCCAGCACTCTTTTTATCAGTTGATCCACCAAGGCACACGATTGATCCCATGCGACTTTATCGCGTTTTGTCACTCGCTCAATCCGGTTGGCCGACATCACGATTTGCTCATGGCCAATGTGTTTGCCCAAGCCGAGGCGTTGGCTTTTGGCAAGACGCTCGATGAAGTTCGCAAGGAAGGAACTCCCGAGTGGTTGGCTCCGCATCGGGAATTCGATGGGAACCGACCAAGCAATGTTTTGCTGCTCGAACGGCTAACCCCCGGTTCGCTCGGGAAGTTGGTCGCGTTGTACGAGCATATTGTCTTTACTCAGGGGGTGATTTGGAATCTCGATTCGTTCGATCAATGGGGGGTCGAGTTGGGCAAAGTCCTTGCGCAAAGAATCGTTCCAGAGCTTGAGTCCCCTGAAGCTTTAGAATTGCATCATGATAGTTCGACCAATGCCCTCATCGAGCGTTATCGAGCAACGCGGAAGAAAGGGTAGATCGATGCGCATCGGACAGTACCATGTCGTGTTACTTGTATGCCTGTTGTGCGAAAGTTCGCTAAGCCTTTTTTCGATTCAAGGCCGAGCCACGGCACAGGACGTTTTGGAGCCTAAGCTCCAGATTTTGAATGGTACGGATCGAGCATTGGATGTTTTCTGGATCCAATCCGATACGCAGCGCGTTTTCAATCGGACGTTAGAGCCTGGGCAGCAATCCTCGATCAAGACAACGCTTGGACATCGATTTGCTCTTGCAGATCGCGATGGCGGTTTTGAAGACGAAGTGACCAGTCAAGTTCCCGTACAGGCGTTCCGAGCCGGGGGAGTTCCTGGCTTCTATACCCAGAGGCTCGAGGCGCATGGATTTCCGATCGTCGCATCGGACCGAGTTAATCCTTATGCATTGAAGGAAGCTGCCTATCTCGTCGACTTGATGCTCGCAGAGCGTCCGGATGTGCGCAAGGCGATGATCCAGAGTGGTTCGCGGCTTTGCATACTGGCATGGAACGAATTCACCACCCAGCAGCCCGAATGGGAGTGGCTAGCTGTAAGGCCAGTAGCCGGATTCCCAGGGATCGCCCCGAACGATTACTACGACGCTCGTGCCAGGGGAATGGGTGGAAGCCAGACCGATCCCTTTTGTTCGTGTGGCGAAGAGAATCTGCTGTGCTACCCCGGCGACCCTTATTCGACAGAGAATATTCTCATTCACGAATTGGCGCACAATATTCACCTGCGAGGAATGGTCAATGTCGATCCAACCTTCGATCGCAGGGTCAAGGCCGCTTATGATGCCGCGATGCAAGAGGGTTTGTGGAAAGGCAAATACGCTAGCGTTAATCACCACGAGTACTTCGCCGAAGGTGTGCAATCCTGGTTTGATGACAACCGGCAAGACGATCACGACCACAACCACGTCAATACCCGCGAAGAACTCGTCGAATACGATGCTCGCCTTGCAGGGCTCTGCCGGGAAGTCTTCGGCGAAACAGCGTTTCGCTACACCAAGCCACCGACCCGGCTTTCCGACCACCTGACAGGCTATGACCCCTCCTCGGCCCCTAAGTTCCTCTGGCCAGAGCGACTCAAAAAGGCGCAGGCAGAGATCCTGCGACAAGCTCAGTCCCGTTCGACCAAGGATCCGCAAAACGAGTAAGATAGATCCAGCGTTAGTGTCGCCGGTATACGATCGACGGCCCGAGTTGCAAAGGTAAACCGGGCGGAGAAGTAAAACCGGGCGGCAAAGAAAGACCGAGCACCCCTTGGCTGCATTGAGATCATGAAATCAAGCCTTTTCATTTCCCGACTCCTGGTGATTGCATCACCGCTTTTCTTTGCCTTGCAGCTCTGTGGGCAGGAACCGACGATCCGCAAGCAAACCAACGAGCGAGGAGAAATCGAGTGGTTCCACAATTCTTCGACATTGTCTCAGGCCCTAGCGATCAACAATCAAGGATCGGTCATCGGGACCCGCGAGGTTCCGGACAAGGCAGGGGCTATGTGGATTCCTCGTCCGTTCTACAGCGGGACCTACGGCACGAAAGATATCCCAACGCCCAACGCTTATACAAATTTTGAGCCCATCGGTATCAGTGATACCGAGCTGGTCATTGGGTATGCCACGAGACCCTCGGGGAGCAAGGACGGATCACTGATCGGAACGGTATGGGACCCAAAGCAAGACGCGTTTACCTTGTTACCCAAAGCGGAGGGAGACAACGTCAACCATCCCCAAGCCATCTCAGCAGACGGAAAGCGTATAACAGGTTACACCACCGGACCGAATCGACTGCGACCTGCATTGTGGGAGTACGATCCGAGCCAGCAGCAATGGTCGATCACGGTTCTGTCTACGCAGTACGAGAACAACCCTTATTTGATGTCAGGCGGTTTGATGATATCTCCGGACGGCAAGTCGATCGCCGGCTGCTGTACCGAGGGGACGCTGCCTGATGGCAGTGTCGATAGCGCGTTATATCGCTGGGCACAGGGCCAGTCTGGCGCATGGGAGCGATCGCTTTTGTCACGCGAGCAGTTGTACCTGCGAGGCATCAACGACCAATCGGAAATGGCCGGTTCGGTACGAGGTCCGACCGGGTTGCGGCAGCCTTGTCTTGTATCCGCGAAAGGCGAATTCGTACTGCTTCCTTTGTTGCCGAACGATGTATCCGGGGAGGCCAAGGGGATCAACAACGCATCGCTCGTCGTAGGGTTTTCCGACGATCCGAATGGGGGCGACGGGGGGCCTGAACCTTGCATCTGGGGTAAGGACCGTAAGGCCACGAGGATTGCCAAGGCGGGGTTCGCTTATGGGGCAGTCCAAGCGGTCAATCAGAAAGGTCAAATCGCTGGGATGGCAGAAGTCGGGCTTAATGACTTAGGATTGAAAGCCGACCCGTTAGCCGAAAGCGTCTCGTTGGCCTTCAGAACATTGCATGGTTTCGAATAGCCTGAGAAGCTTCGGCTCCGCGCTTTTCGACACTAGTATTGTTTAGGTTGCTCATCCCATTCAACGAGAAACTTCTTAGGGATCTGCCAGTCTGCCCCATCACTCCTCCACCAAGCTTCCCACTTCTCTTTGTTGTAACCGTGCTTCTTCCCTGTGACTTTCTCCAGTTCAGTGATAAGGAAACTCGAGTTCTTCCCCCTAAGCTCCTTCGACACTCGTCCGATTGCAAGTGCTGTGGATTCCTTGTCGCCAAGGGACGTCGCGACCCGATAGGCCTCGGACGTCGCATAAAATTTCGGATCTTGGAGGCAGGAGCGAAGAACTGGAATGGACTTCGGGCTGCGTATACGAGCCAAGGCCTCGCACGCGTATGCGTGATGCCAATAATCATTGGGTCTCTTTGAAAGTAGACCGTGAAGCGCTGGGAGCGCTTCGACTGAACCAGAATAACCGAGAGCAATGATCGCCAAATGTGTCTCAGTCTGGGATTCAGCCTTCCTCACAATCCTCACCAGATTTGAGTCTTCGTTGATTTGCTCGGGGTATGCACCGTGCATGCACAAGCCAATCGAACCGACCAAAACCGAAAGAGCATCCTTGCGCTGATAAAGTTCCTTCAGGGTTTTGCGAGATAGTTCTGAGTCGATTGACCCCAGAATCTCAGCAATCCAGAACGAGTTGCGCCCATTGAGTTCTTGGAAGTCCTTGGACTCTTCTGCAATAAAGGGAATTATCTGGTCTCCATACTGGATTGCCTTCTTTAGTCCACGAATGCCGAACTTTTCGTCATGAACGATGATCTTCGCAGTTTCCTCGGGACTAGAACCAGCACCGACGATTTGTCCCCAGACCTGGAACGCAAAACCTCCCGCAACGACGAGAGCGAGAACGGCGACAACTGGAATGATTCTTTTCATTGTCGAACTCGTGATTAGACGGATTGGCCTCAAACCTGTAGACCGCACCAACGCAGCCTATTACGCAAGATAGCTTTGGCCCGTATTGCAATGATATCAGGTACGGGCGAGCGGATCAATCAATGGGTGGGGTGATACGCACCATCCCCAGGCTGCAGCAGATCGCACGGATAGTTCGAATCCTACCGCCCCCACCGGCGTGGATCGGTACCAGACCGAGCCATGCAAAACCCCAGTATTTTGGCGACTTGTGCGACTCGAAAAACGACTCGATTTGGACAGCGCGACGCGAAATGCAAGCGCCGCACGACGCCATGCACCGAGTTGCATGGGCGCTACAGACGGCCTAAGGAACTTCGCCGAAATGCGAAAAACCCTATGAAAACCAGGGTTTTTGAGCGGAGAGGCCAAGAACCGCACTTTTCGATGCTTTACCAATGTTCTTGGGGAGTTCGAAAAGCACATTGATTTGGCTTCTCGATCATGGTGCGCTCTCGTATGCCGATCTCTATTGCGAGGCCAACTTGACAAGAAACGCGGGGACTGTCCCCGGATGCTTGGCCATTCGGGATGGCGTTTGCCCGATGGCTTTATGCCCTAACGGGGCGCAAGGGGATAGCCCAGGGCAAAGCGAAGCGCCGCCCTGGGATTCGGTACGCAACAAAAGTCGCTAGCCCTGAAAGGGCGGAACGAACCCACGGGGAAACCAATGCGCGATGTACCCATCGCGGCCGCGCACCGACGGCGAAGTTATATCCAGCGCACCCAGGGTGGCGCTTCGCTCTACCCTGGGCTATCTCATTATGCCCCGTTGGGGCGAACAATCCGGTTACGGATCAGTTTTGATTGCACATCGCAGGCGATCCAAGTTGTGTTGGGTTAGTCGCGATGGCGTTTGCCCGATGGCTTTATGCCCCAACGGGGCGCAAGGTGATAGCCAAAAACGCGGGGACTGTCCCCGGCTATTCAAATCGATCGTCTTGGCTCCCCATCGCCCTTGGTCTTTGACGCGTATGAATTGGCTGGGGGGCGTCAGAGGGAGAACCGCGCGTAAGGCTGTTTGGTTTTAGCCCGGAGGGCGGCACTTGTCTGCCGGTGTGCGTAAGCCACCGGACCCTGGTAACAACACAACTATTCTATATTCTTCAGACGCGCCAGCATCCATATCAGACACATCGCATTTAACTTACTATCTCATTTAGCAAACACATGCTCAGCCTCTAAAATTTCCACACAATTCTTGTGTCGTCCTCCGAGCTTTTGAGGGACTTGGGGTGAGCTCCCAACTCCGGTGGCTTACGCATACCGGCAGAGAAGTGTCGCCCTCCGGGCTTGAAGATCCCGAGGCAGAGGCGCCTGAGGGTTCGGGCGCGAATTAGATCTGTGCCTGGCTATTCCCCCCCATGCTCCCTGGTGCTTTGCGCGGCAAAGCCGCTTCAGCCAACCTACGGCAAGATCCACGATCCACTACAATTGGGAATAAGCTTCGGCCAGGGCCGATTCGAACTCCAAGGCAAATCGCTTGGCCGATCCCAACGTGCTCTGCGAGAATCGCTCACGTAAGCCCATCCTGAGCGATGCCAGTCCGTCAATGTCCTGGCTCTTGCTCTTTGCGATCGCGACGAACTCCTCGGGCGTCTCTGCAACCCAATCGGCCATTCCCAACGCATGAAGCAGGCTTGATCCAACCCGCGATGCAGGGACTGGACCGCACATGCTCACCGGCGGTACTCCCATCCATAACCCCTCGCACAACGTTGTCGTTCCATTGTACGGATACGTATCGAGCGCTATGTCTATCTTCTTGTAGAACCCTAGGTGCTCGATGGTCTCGGCAATCGCGAGCTCTAACCTCAGACGCGATCGTGGTATCCCACACGCCGCAAACATCGAACAGTACCGATCGCGTACCGTGGGATCTGCGAGCTGCCGTGCCTTGAGCAGTAGCATCGAGTCGGGTACCTGCTTCAACACCTCCGACCATAAACCCACCGTTGCCGGAGTCAGCTTGGCCAAACTCGAGAACGAACCAAAGGTGATGTACCCGTTGTGCTTGAACGGTAAATCCGAAATATCGGCACACCCAGGTGGTGCCTTGTAACAATGGTAACCATTGGGCAATCGCAAAATCCGCTCGCTGGAATACTGTCCGTCTTCGCGTTCAGGATAAACAATCCGGTCAGCGATCTTGTAATCCACCGTCGGCAAACCAGTCGTTTCAGGATACCCAAGCCAGCTTGCCTGGATCGGGGCAGGCTTGAGGCCAAAGAGATCCATCCGATTCCCCATCGTATGGCCCGCTAGGTCGATCAAGATATCGATTTGATCCTCTTGGATGATTCGATGCACTTGGGCACTGGGCTTACCCCGTACCTCGCGCCATTGGTCGCTTAGCCGTCGAATCTCCGCAGTGGTTTGATCGGGATTGCTTACATCGCTGTAGCAAAAGATTTCGAATCGCTCTTTGTCATGGTTTTCGAGCAGAGGAATGAGAAAATAGCAGACCGAATGGAGTCGTAGGTCTGGCGAGATGTAGCCGATGCGTATTTTCTTGCGATCAACCGCTGTGCTTGTCGGAGCTTTCGCAGGCTCCGTTCCTTCGGCTGCTTGTTTTGCGTGGTGCTCGGCCCAAGCTCGATGTTCGCGCCACAAATCGGCGCGGGTGACCCCATCGACCATTGAGAGGGTGTAAACGATATTGCTGCGGAGATCGGGTTGCTTTGGATTGATCTGGAGACTTCGCCGCCAAACCTCGATCCCCTCCTCGATCCGACCGGCCTCGGCGAGCACCGATCCATACGACTGCAACGCCAACGTAAAGTCAGGTTTCAACTGCAAGGCTTTTTCTAAGGCGACGAGCGACTCGGTGATCCGGTTGCAGTATCGAAGTGTCACGGCCATCGCTTGGTAGGCCTCGGGCAGATCTGGTCGCATGCGAACCACCTCGGCATAAACCTCGGTGGCCTGCGGCCAATGCCCCTGATCCGATAGGACGATCCCCAAACAATACATCGCTTGATGATGGCTAGGATCGATACCGATCAATCGACGGAAGACCTGCTCGGCCTCTTGGTACCGTTTTTGATCGGCTAGCATCCTTCCCTGCTCGAAAAGGGCTTGTGGATGTCTGGGCTCAGAACCGAGTGTCGACTGCAGTTCCGCAGTCGCTTGATCGTGTTTACCGATCGCTTTGAGGGCAACGGCCAAGTTGACTCTCGCATCGTGGTAGCTCGGATGAAGCTCCAAAGATCGGCGGTAAAGAGCGACCGCGTCTTGCGATCGACCTTGCGAGTGAAGTGAATTGCCCAAGTTCAGCAGCGCCAGGAGATGGTCGGGTATTTCCGACAATACACTTCGCAGGACCGGTTCCGATTCGCTCCAACGTTCGGCTTCATTGAGGGCAATTCCGTAATTGACCCGATAGTCGGCGACGCTAGGGTTGAGCGACACCGACTCGGCGAGCCACGCAAGCCCTTCATCGAATCTCTTTTGGCGACAGAGGATGATTCCAAGCAGGTGCATCGCTCCATGCTCGGTTGGATGCGTAGCGAGTCGCTGCCGACAGGCCGCCTGGGCTTCCTCGAGGCGACCTGTTGCGTAGAGTTGCTCCGGTGTCGTGTTCATCCACAATCCTCGATAGAGAACTTAATCTTACGACGAACGCGACGCAAAAACCCTGTAGCAAGCAAGCCAGAGAGCACCAATCCCGAAGCTGGCTCAGGTATCGCACCGCCACCGTTGATCGTGATCAACCCACCGGACAAGTCTGAGTTGGTCAGACCTATTTCAACCCCCCCGGTCGCAGCATAATCGTACGCGGAAGATCCAAACGTCAATTGGTAAGTACCTGAAACCCCCGCCGCTGCGGTCAAATTCAGCACCAACCAAAAGCGGGTTCCATCCTGTGTAGCGTCGTTCCCGTTCAAGGTCGAATCGTTGTAATTGTAGGTGTCGTCGGTCCAATTAATCGTCGACACCGATGCGGGATTCGGTGCGTTACTGTTCGTGTTGTAGAAGTTATCTTGGAAGCTATTGCCTGCAAAGACATAGTTTCCGGTCCAGGTTGGCAATGACGCCGGATTGGTGAAGGACAAGCCCGCGTTGGGACCTGTCACCGCTGTCAAAATGAATTCGGTTTGCAGATAGTTGATCGCCTGGGTCGAAGTCCAAGTGACCGTTACGCTCCCGGTTTGACCGGCATTGATCGTCTCGTTGGTCGCGCTCATGAACACCGCTGAGTATCCGCTGTACGTCGTAGCCAATAGGCAGACCATCGACAGCAAAGCACTACCAATCCACGAAAACACTCCACCATGGGTATGGTTCACACGCATAGCTAAACCTGATTTCTTTCTTGTCGAAACTTGTCAAAAACGAATTAAAACTCTTTCAAAGGATCAATCCGTGATCAACAAGCCAGATCCAAGCTGGCGTCCTAGTGCGCGTCGGACTACGATTACATCCGACCCGTTGACGACCCCATCTCCATTGGGGTCGTTGTTGGCATTGTAGGGAACCGTCGTGTTGGCGTTGGCCGTCACCAGCGATTCATCAGTCGCGTTGACGATTCGGTCACCGTTGACATCGCCAAAAATACGATAGAAGAAGAACTTGGTCTCATACACCCCATCGTTGTTGAGGTCCAACCCCAGCGTATAGTAGCCATCGCCACTGTTGCTGTTGCGGCTAGCACCAAGTCCTGCAGCACCGAAATCGAGCTTCAACTGATTCCCAACGGCAGACACCACCGACGCTGGAATGGCGACATTCGAAGCCCCGTCGCCAGTTAAACTCGACTTGGTCAACTGCAATCTCGAAAGATTCGACGCTAGCGTGGATGCAAGGCTACTATTTGCAAGTGTCAAATCGATGTACCGTATGTAAGAACGCTGAGTCTGCCCCTTGGAGAGATCAAATCCAGTCACATCGGCCGTTACGGTCAAGACAAAGTTCTGAGTCACGGTACCGTTGACTCCATTGTTCGCTTGCAACGTCAATGGATAGCTACCCGCAGTTCCGACAGCCGCGGTTCCTGAGAGTAAGCCTGTGGCAGGATTGAACGTTACTCCCGTCGGGAGCGTGCCTAGAATGGACAGCGCAGGTGCCGGTGTGCCGGTGGCCTTTACGGTCAGTCCACTGAGGAGTCCTTCGCCAAGTGTCATACACCGCACGGTAGTATCGCCCATTATCACCGGCCGATGCGCTGAAACTGAACGTCGTGCTCGTGGCCCCGCTCACATCGGTCCAATCGGTTCCGTTAACACTCGATTGCCACTGGACGCTAGGCGTAGGATTCCCGCTCGCTGCTGCGCTAAAGCTCGCCGTCTGGCCCGCTTCGACTCCCGTATTCGACGGATGGGCCGTTATGCTCGGAGCAGTTGGGCTCGAAACATTGAGGGTTGCACTTGTCGAGTTGGTACTCGCCACGCTGTTGGTGAATACAGCGCGGTATTGATTGCCGTTATCACCCGAGGCAGCCGTGAAGCTGTAGGTGGTGTTTGTCGCCCCTGAAATATCGCTCCAGCTTGTGCCACCGTTGGTGCTGACTTGCCACTGGACCGTCGGGGTCGGATTGCCCGTGGCCGCAGCGGCAAAGCTCGCCGTCGCGCCCGAGTTTACCGTCGAACTGCTCGGATTCTGAGTGACGCTCGGAGCGTAATTGACCGTCAAGGTTGCCGCACCGCTTGTTGCAGACCCGGCGCTGTTGGTGAACACCGCGCGGTATTGATTACCGTTATCGCCCGATGCGGCTGTGAAGCTGTAGGTGGTATTTGTCGCACCCGAGATATCGATCCAGCTCGATCCACCGTTGGTGCTGACTTGCCACTGGACCGTCGGGGTAGGATCGCCCGTGGCCGCAGCGGTAAACGTGGCGGTGTTGCCAGTCACCACCGTCTGGTTGGAAGGACTTTCGGTGATTGTAGGAGCAATTCCGGCGGAGGCAGGTACTAACTGAACTGAATTGGCGGTGTAGTTAGCGGTGTAAGCGAAACTACCAACGCTGATTGCCCCGCCCTGAATCAAACCAGCGAATTGACCTGTGAGCCCCCCTGTGGCGTTTACGATGGTGAACGTCTCTGTGCCGGTCATCGCAGGGAAATTTACGTTCAGCGAAAGGTTTACACCGGTGCCGGACGTTTCGATGGTGAGTGGTCCGCCAACCGAGAGTTGGTTGTACTGCGTATCGACCGTCGAACCGTTGATGTCGATGCGGAGGCTACCACCCGACTTGAGTTTCGTTATCGAAGCTTGAGCGTCGACCCCGGAGGATTTGGGCCGCAAACCGCCGGTGGTCAAGTCAGCCCCTGTCGACAGGTCGATCGTACCGCCAGCGGCTTGCAAGTTCCCCCTGGGCGATGTTGGCAAGCCAAACCCGCGAGCGGCCGAGCCAAGTACGACCCGTCCAGAGCCATCTTGGGGATTCTGTGCGACGAAGGCGTCGATCCCTGTGGTTGACCCTATACCCCAATTGCTCCCCTTGTCTGCCGTCTTTCCAACGATACTGTTGCTCGACGAAACGACCCCGGAGATTCCGGTGGTGCCTCCACCCCATGTAACTGCCCCTACGTTGGTCAGCGTACCGGAATCCCATTTGCCGGAGATCACTGCGTAAGCCCCGTTCGCCAACGCGA
>JAJTFB010000089.1 GCA_021300015.1 Pirellula sp.
TACTAGTCGCTGCGGTTTGCTAGCTCAACCGAGACCCAACGAGAATCCCTCATGCTGCGGGGTCGAATCGGCCGAACAATCGATTTAGTCCTCAAGGTTTACCTTTAGCAGTACAGGCGACGATGCGATGGCAAAGCAGCTTGCTTTGTTTGGTTTGATGACGGCGCTCTGGGCATTGAATTGGTTCCCGATCCAGCGAGCCGAGAAAATCCTCTTGGCAACTGCGGTCGTATCGGGCCAGCGTTTGCCAAGTTTGCAAAGGCTCTCGAAGCAAGTTCGGCTCCCGAGCGACTCGATCCGTTGGGTGCATTACACCAGGGACTTGAGGAGATCGTCGGGAGACAATGCCGTCGGTGGGATCGAGCATATCTACCTTCGCCTGGGGGTCCTTTCGGGTGCATCCTATGAGCAAATCCAGCGGGAGCTCGTGCGCTTGACCGAACCGAGCCCCGAGTCGCTCCAGGTGCCGCGCGACCTGATCGCCGTTCGCTCGGAGCGATGGAAATTGGCGACCATCGAGCATCAGATGGCGGTTTTTGAGTTGGACCGCGCTCGCGAAAAGAATTCGCAGGGACTCGATTCGCAGCAGGACGATTCGCAGGGACTCGATTCACAGCGAGACGAGAGCTCCGGAGACCAAGCTTCCTCGACCAGGGCCAGCGCCGTGGTCTACCGAAAGCTCAACGCCCAGACCGAGGTCGAACCGGCGAGTCAGGTGCCTCATCAAGCGACTTGGGAAGCTCTACTGACCAGGTTCGATCAAAGTGCAAAACGAATCGAGGGTTTTGAAAGTCAGCTTGCTAAGCAGCGGCTTGAGGCATCCGGCACGATTGCCATCACGGGTTCGCCCCGGATGGGAGTCATGAGCACGAAGGCATCGTTGCCTGAGACTCTTTGCGTGATTGCCTTTGCCGCCATCAGTTGCTTTGGCCTATCGTTTTGTCTACGAAGGCAGGTACCGACAAGGTTGTCCGGACCAAAGGGCATGGATTCAGCGACGATGCTGAATCGAATGGGAATGCAGCATCTCGGATCGATTGCGATCGAACTTCCGTCGGAGATCTCCATCGGCCCAGCGAGTCGAGTCACGGAACCTGCGGACGCGAAGTCTGCTGGGTTATCGGACATCAAGCGGATTTGGGTCGCCCGGCGGATTGTCGATGTCCTGATGGTCGTATGGCTTGGGTTGTTTGCATTTCGGTTTTTGAGCGATGCGAATTGGCGAGAGTTGCTTTTCTCAACTCCGCTTTCTGCATTTTCAAGCATGTTGCTGGGGGCTTACTGATCCCCTTGCGACTCCATCGGCCTGGGATCCGACCGAACCCACCTCCCAGTAGACATCGCCCATCGGAGTACTTCGGTGGGCAATATCAAGGCTCGGTGGGATCCAGGCTTCTTGAGAACGCTCTATAAGATTAGAACGCGAAAGCAGGATCGAGCGGTTCCCGATTTTTGGGGCTGAACCTGCATGAATCCCGTTTCCTGTTTTCAGAATTCCCTTGGGATTTTCGCTTTTGGCCCATGGGAATATGAACTAAAATCTCCATGGAAATTGGCTCTGTTCCGTTTCTGTAAGCTCTCTGTAAGATTTTCTGTAAAGTTCTCGTTAAAGCACTCTGTTAAGTTCTAGAGGCAGCCCCATTCCTGACCAAAGTGAATCTAGGAATATGAACCAGGATCCAGGCTCGATCACTCAGTGGGTAAAGCTATTGCAGGCCGGAGAGCGGGATGCTGCAAGGCAGATATGGAATCGTTTCTATCCAAAGTTGCTTAAAACGGCCTCGAAGCACTTTCGGAAAAACTCAGACCCTGCCACCAGTGGTGAGGACATCGTCCAGAGCAGCTTCCGGAATGTTTTTCAGGGAGTCATGGACGGGAAGTATCCGCGTTTAGCGAATCGCGATGAGCTTTGGAAGCTTCTGTTCGTCTCGGCAATCAATCGCATCCGGAGTCACTACCGCGCCCAGAACGCTCAGAAGCGGCCCGTTTATACCCGTGAGCCTCTGGAAACTCTCGACGAATCGCTATTGATCGAACTCAAAAACCCAGAGGCTCTGGCCGATCTTTCGGACTACATGGAATACCTCTTTGGGCGTCTGGACCAAGAGGATCCCTCGGGCCAGCTTAGGCAAATCGCATGCATGCATTTAGATGGCCATTCGTCTGCATTGATCGCGAAAACGTTGCGACAGAGGAAGTACAAAGTCCTTCAGAAAATCCAGTGGATCCGGATCCTCTGGGAGGAGTGTCACCATTGATGAGCATGAACACGGATTCGGAGGGACTCCCATATAGCCACCCTAGAGCCTCGGTGACTTCTACGATATGGCGTAGCGTGATGGATTTGGCTTCGGATTACGAGGTTCATCTGCGAAGTGGTTTGGATGTGACACCCGAGAACTTCGCATCCGATCATCCCAACATCCCCTCAGAGATACTCATCCCAGAATTGCGAAGAGTTCGAGACGAGTACCTTCTGGATCACAGACATCCCGAGACGGCCCAGATTTCGAGGTACACCGAATTCGAACTGCTTCGCACTGGCGGCATGGGAGAGATCTATCGCGGTATCGATAACGAGTGCCAGCGGCCTGTTGCGATCAAAAAAATACGAAGGGAATTCCAGGACGATTACGAGGTCCGGGCCCGCTTCCATGCCGAGGCGGAATTGACCGCATCGCTGGAGCATCCTGGGATCATTCCGATCTATGGACAAGGGACAGATGCGCAAGGAAGAGACTTCTATGCGATGCGTCTGATCGACGGGGATAGAACAGGAGACTTTACCAAGTCGATCCGAGAATTCCATCAAAGGTCGTTTGATGATCCATCGAGTCCGCATCGCTCGTTCGATCGAGTCACCGGAGATCTAAGAGACCTTCTGAGGCGACTGGTCGATATCGCCGATACGGTGTCTTACGCGCATAGCCGAGGCGTTGTGCATCGCGATTTAAAACCCTCGAACATTCTCATCGGGCCCTATGGTGAAACGCTTATCGCCGACTGGGGATTGGCACGAAGGATTGAAACTTCCCCAACGGAAAGTTTGCATCAGGAATCAAGTTCCCCGCGCGAGCCCCTCGGTGCGGGGGAGATCCACAGAGAGATCACTGGCGGGATCACGAGTGCATCGGTAACCGATGGAGTCGGTACCCGAGGGTTTCGAGCACCCGAGTCGATCCACGGCGCGCGCAGCGCATCGCTGCGATTGGCCGATGTCTTTTCGCTCGGTGCGATCCTCCATTGCATCGTGACGAACCAAATACCCGAGCAACAAGTACCCGAACAAGACGCTCGCGTTGAGCCGGAGCTGCCCAAAATCCCTGGCATCCTCTCGTTATTCGCAGTAGCTCGCAAAGCCATGGCGGTCGACGCCTCCGATCGCTATGCGTCGGTGGCGGCTTTTCGCGACGATCTGTTGAACTGGATCGCAGGGGAGCCTGTCAGCGCTAGAGCCGAAACATGGACCGAACGCGCCTTGCGGTGGCCAAGTCGCAATCGCACGCTTGCGACGGGATTGGCCACGGCGATAGCGATCACCCTTTTAGGCGGTGGTGTGTTCCTATGGTACCAAGCCCAACAGAAGCTGATTGTCGAGGAGCAAGCCAGACAGCTTCGCATCGCACTCAACGACTCAGCGAATCTATTGATAATCACACAGCAAGCTAAACTCGCTGCGGAACTTGCTGAGCAAAATGCGGAACATCGCAGGCTCGAGGCCGTTGAAAACCGTCAGGTAGCCGAGAGAAGGGAATCGCTCGCCTTTGACGGACTCTTGAAATTCCAGGACCTTCTGGTGACCGATCAGGAGGTTTTTCAATCCCCCAAACTTGCGACGATTCACAGCAAGCTCACAGGTCAATCCAAGGATATTTTCGATAAGATTTTGGCGGATCTCGAACAAACGATGCCTCCGAGCCCGAACTCGGTGGATCGATTGAGCCATATTGTACACCGTCTCTCATCGATGGAGATCCGACTTAGGAAACCCGATCAAGCCGTACTGCTTATCGACCGCGCATGCCAGTGGATGCAACGTTGCTTGAAGACTACGGATCTTTTGGAATCGACCGCTCAGTTACTTCATTTACGGATCGGCGAGTTGAAGTCTCTCGAAGGAAATTGCTATGTACTCCAAGGAAGATTCCAAGAGTCGAAGGGGCCGTTTGAGGATTCGATTCGAGAACTTGAACCTCTGATCGACAAAACGGATCTCTCAAGTTCGGATACGCTTATGGGACGATTAGCATTGGCCAAGTCCCTCTCTGGGTTATCGATGCACGAAGCATATCATGGCAGCCTCGACGAAGCTAAAAAACTTCAAGGCTTGGCGATCGAACGGATCGGCTCGGAAAAACCGACATCTTACGAACTTGCCATGGCCCAAGCCCAAATCCATGCAAACATGTCGATTCTCCAAGAGCGTTCCAAAGAACCGGAACTGGCCTTGGCACATCTCGAGACGGCTTCGGTGGCTCTGGAAGATGCTTCGGGAATGATTTGGAGCCAACCGGCCGGTTTTTCCAGCGGTAATTCCACCGTGATCCCTACGACGGAATTGCTTTCTTTTCGTTCCTTGTTCGGGCACGAACGCGCGCGAATCCTAATCGAACGCCAAAGGATCCCCTCGGCAATTGAACTACTCGAAGTCTTGCGTCGCCAAGAAACCGAATCGGTTTTGCAATCTGCCTCCAACGCAAACCTCCTGAATTTTTACCAAAAGACCGCGACGAAGCTTCAAGTTCTTTTGGCAAACGATGGGAATAACACGCAAGCCTCTGAGGTGTCGGAGCAATGGGTTGCGCTCGCGGAAAGACTCTTGCAAATCGAAACCCCCAGCGAAGCGAGAATGCTGTTTCTCATCTCGGCGCACCACACAGCAGGGCACGTACACGATATGCATCAACGCAGTGAACTTGCTCTCGAATCCTACACAAAAGCTACCGAGGCTTGCCTGTCCGCTTACCGAAGCCAAATCCGGACCGCACCGGTCCTTTACCAGTTTTTTGAACTGCAGATGCACCAGTTGAATTCAAAATCTCCGAGCTCGCCTTTGCCTGAACTGCTCGAACACTCCAAGCAAGCCACCGAGACGGCCGAGGAACTACTCAGACTCCCCGTTGTACCTACCGAGGATCTCAAGTTGGCATCGAGCCAGTTCGAGATTGGACTCCAGTCCCTCCGCAATGCGGGATACACAGAGGCTGCCGATCGATGGCAAGAGGAACTGAAATCCAAAAACCTGCTAAAATGACGGCTATGTTCCTAAGTCGTCCCCAATCTGCATGACCCAATCTGCTGGATTCAATCCATGCGTCCATTCGCGATCTGCGCACTTGTGCTTGTCCTCGCAGGGCCACTGGCGGCCCAAGAGCCGACCCAGCAAACCGAGGAAGCCTTCTTCCATCGCGAGGTCGAACCGCTTCTGAAGAAGCACTGTTTTGCTTGCCACTCGCACCAAGCCGGCCAAATGGAAAACGGATTGGCCCTCGACTCTAGAAGCGGATGGGAAACGGGGGGATCCAAGGGCCCGGCGATCCTCCCGGGAAATCCCGATGCAAGTCTCTTGATTCGAGCCGTCGAGCACTCAGATCCTGACTTGAAAATGCCCGAGAGGAAACTCGCCCCACACGAGATCCAAACCCTCCGCACCTGGATCCAGCGCGGAGCGTTCGACGATCGACAACTCCAACTCATGGCGTCCGATCCGATGGACTGGTGGTCGCTCAAGCCGCTCGTCGCGCCGGAGATACCCAGCCAAACAACTGATCAAACATTAGGCCAAACAACTGGCCAAACAACTGGCCAAACAACTGGCCAAACAACTGGCCAAACAACTGGCCAGGACCCGCGCCGGCTCGTCAATCCTATCGATGCGTTCGTCGAGCAAAGGCTTCGAACCAGCGGCCTTACTCGCTCCGCCCTGGCGTCCCCCGAGCAACGCATTCGCCGCGTTTATTTCGATCTCGTTGGGCTCCCTCCAACACCTGAACAGACTCGCGCATTTCTCGAGTCGCCAACCGAATCGGCCTACGAACAGATGGTCGATCAGCTCTTGGATTCCCCCGGCTATGGTCAGCGTTGGGCTAGGCACTGGCTCGATACGATTCATTTCGCGGATTCCCACGGGTACGAACACGACGTCGGACGCGATCATGCTTGGCCCTACCGCGATTACGTGATCCAAGCCCTCAACGACGATATTCCTTGGGATCGATTCATCCGGGAGCAACTGGCGGTCGACGTCTTCGAACCCGATGCGACCGATCGCATTCCCGCATTGGGTTTTCTCGGAGCCGGTACGTTTGACCTGAGCACTTATTCGACCGGTCCGGTCACCTTCGATTACCTCGACCGCGACGACATGCTGACGCAAACCATGTCGGCATTTGTCAGCACGACGGCCAACTGCGCCCGATGCCATGCGCACAAGTTCGATCCGATATCCCAAGAGGATTACTATGCGCTGCAAGCGGTCTTTGCGGGCGTGCTCAAGGGGAACATTCGCTACGATGCCGATGTAGCCGACGCAACCAAACGCCGCGCAATCCTGGGTCTCAAAAAAGGGGCCTTGGAGCGAGACTCCAAGGTCCTCGGGAGCGAGTTCGCACGGCTTCGGATCGAACCTCTTGCAAAAAGCCAAGCGACAGCGGCGACTTGGAAAACGCTAGACCTAGAGTCGTTTGTTTCGATGGAAGGAGCGACGCTGACCGAACAGATCGATCGCTCGTACTTAGCAAGTGGGACCTCACCGGATACCGACACCTATGTGCTCAGCGCCCGAGTCCCCTTGCAACGCATCACAGCCCTTCGACTCGATGTGCTTCCCCATGCGTCCCTACCGATGCAGGGGCCGGGGCGTTGCCAAAACGGGAACTTGCACCTGTCCGAGGTTTCCGTATCGGTCTTCCATCCCGACGCACCGGCCGGCAAGTCGATTCCGATCGTCCGCAGCAGTGCGGATTTCAATCAAGCCGGCTGGGGTATCCAACGGGCTATCGATGGCGACCCGAAGACCGCGTGGGGAATCCATCCGGAGGTGTCCAAGCCACACCACGCGGTATTTGAGTTCCAAGAGCCGATCGAGCTTGCCCAAGGTTCGACTCTGAGTGTCACGCTCAAGCAACTCCATGGAGGCTCGCACTTGATCGGTGCGTTTCGCATCGCTCTGACCGATGCGGATGCCGGACAAGCGATCGCCTTGCCACAAGAGGTCGAGCAAATTTTAGGTCTCATCGAGTCGGACCGCACCGACGAACAAAAACTGACGATCGCAGCGTACTTCGGCAATCTTGCAGCCGACGCGGAGCTTGCCAAACTTCCCGAGCAAGCGACGGTATACGCCGTCGGGACCTCGGTCTCTATCCCTTCGGGGAACGGCAACTATCAACCTGGATCGATTGCAGCGCCCAAGAAAGTCCACTTGCTCGACCGAGGGGACATATCCAAGCCGCGTGGCGAAGTATCCCCCGGATCGCTCAGCGCGCTCGGACACCTGCCATCGCGTTTTGAAGATCGAACGGATCTGAGCGAATCGACCCGAAGAGCAGCACTTGCGGAGTGGATTGCGCATCCTGGAAACGTTTTAACCTGGCGCAGCGTTGTGAACCGAACTTGGCATTACCATTTTGGTCAGGGCCTGTGCGACACTCCGAGCGACTTAGGACGCATGGGGGGTGTGCCATCGCATCCGGAGTTGATCGATTGGTTAGCGGTATGGTTTAGGGACCAAGCTCAAGGCTCACTAAAACAACTTCATCGGCTTATCGTCACCAGTCAGGTCTACCAGCAGTCGGCCGAGGATAGGCCGGAGGCATCGAGCGTCGATGCGACGAATCGACTCCTCTGGAGGCAGAATCGATTGCGGCTCGATGCCGATGCGTTTCGGGATTATGTCCTGGCGATATCAGGTCGGCTCGAGACCAGACACGGCGGTCGGACGGCTGCGAATTCGAATCGACGAAGTATCTATCGGTATGTTTGGAGAGGAATTCCCGATCCGCTGATGGCCTCGCTGGATTTCCCGGACCTGGGACTCCTGGCTCCGAGTCGCACGTTCTCGGCCTCTCCCTTGCAATCGCTGGCACTTCTGAACAATCCTTTTGTGTTGGTTCACTCCCAAGCGACTGCGGAGCGACTTGCCAGAGAGACTCCGGAGCTCGATGCCCAAATCGAGAGCCTTTGGCAGTTGGCTTACCAACGCCGACTCGACGCACCGGAGCTCGAGCAGATGAGAGTCTATGTCGACCAGCATGGATTGGCTGCGTTGTGTCGCATTGTTTTTAATTCGAATGAATTTCTGTTTATTCCTTAATGGGCACCGCTTATGAAACCTTTCTTAACGACTGCTAGCCACCATGGATAGTTTATCGAACCGCCGCGCGATGCTTTTGCAGTCCGGTGGCGGCTTTGCCACCTTGGCATTGGCAGCCATGCTCGAGGGGCAGGCTCATGGCAACCCGAGTGACGCGGCGCAGAGCTCGGGTCGAATCGAGCACCATGTCCCCAAGGTCAAGCGGATCGTGCAGTTGTTCATGACCGGTGGAGCAAGTCCCATGGATTTGTACGACTACAAACCGGAACTCGAACGGCTGCATGGCCAGATGCTCGGCCCGAAGGAGAAGCCCGAGGGGTTCACCGCACCGGCTGGTGCGCTGATGAAGAGTCCTTACAAGTTCGCGCAGCATGGCCAATCGGGGCGGTGGGTCAGCGAACTTTTTCCCGAGCAGGCCAAGCTCGTCGATCAGATGGCCTTTCTCATGGCGATGACCACCAAGACCAATGTCCACGGCCCGGGGACTTACATGATGAACTCCGGATTTCTGTTACCTGGTTTTCCCTGCATGGGCGCTTGGATCTCCTATGCACTTGGAAAGCTGACCGACAATCTTCCGACCTTCGTCGTGCTTCCCGATGCCCGTGGGCTGCCTTACAACCAGCAAGCGTGTTTCAGTTCTGGTTTTTTGCCCACGGTCCACGAAGGGGTGGTTTTGCAGGCGAATTCCAAGGTGTCGATTCCGGATCTTGTGGCCGAATCCAAGTACCCTTTTGCCCTGAACCAAGCCGACCGCGATGGGCAGGGACTCTTGCGGATGCTCAACGAGCGGCATCTTTCCAAGCATCCTGGAGACACGCGTTTTGAGGCTCGCATCAGTGGCTATGAGTTGGCGGCCAAGATGCAATTGTCGGCCCCCGAGGCGTTCGATCTAGGCCAGGAGACCTCGCAAACGCAAAACGATTATGGGCTCGGTGTGCCCTCGACGGACGACTTTGGAAAACGGTGCTTGTTGGCCAGAAGACTCGTCGAGCGCGGCGTGCGATTCGTCCAGGTATGGAGCGGTCCGCAGGGAGCGACGAACAATTGGGACAATCATGGGAACATTCAAACCGAGCTACCTCCGATGGCCCAGAGCGTCGATCGTCCGATCGCTGCGCTGCTCAAGGATCTCAAAGCGCGAGGGCTCGACTCGGATACTTTAGTCATCTGGACGACCGAGTTTGGTCGGACCCCATTTGCCCAAGGGAGCCTTGGGCGGGATCACAACGGGGGAAGTTTCGTGACATGGCTGTGGGGGGCCGGAGTCAAGCCCGGGGTCGCTTACGGGAAAAGCGACGATTGGGGATATCAAGCCGTCGAGAACAAGACCTGGTGTTACGACTTGCACGCGACGGTCTTGCACCTGTTGGGAATCGACCATCTGAAATTGAGTGTCCGTCAGAACGGAATCGACCGCCGCTTGACCGACGTGCATGGGCATGTGATCGATCCGATCCTAGCGTAAGGCTGGAGGCTTGAGGCTGGAGGCGGTGAAACCACAGACCACACGGAACACACGGAATGAAACCCCTCCTTTTCCGTGTATTCTGTGTGTTCGGTGGTGAATATCTTCCAAGTATTCCGTGGTTAGTATCTTCCGTGTGTTCGGTGGTGAATAGCGGTTCGCGTGTTACTGAAGCTTCTCACGACTCTTGACTTGGAATTCCGCAGCCGTCGTATGAGTTTGACCGGGTGCTAAGCGAACTGGCTTTTTGCGAACGTTCGCCGTCTCGATGCAGCACATCTGACGATACTCAAGATCCCCGAAATCGGCCATACGTTTGGATTTATCGATCCACGGGTTCCACACCACCGTGGCATGCGATCCCGACGCGTCGATCTGGATCGCACGCTGCCAAGCCGGATCATCAAGCACGATTCGTGGCGCTTGGCCATAGTAGATCCGGTCTGTTTCCTCAACAAAACGCACCCTCTGTTTTTCCGGCCCATGAAGCTTCTGGGTCAACTGATCGTAATGCTCGCACTCCTCCAAATCACCGCCGATCGAAACTTGATCGATGCTAGCGAGGCTCAAGTAGGTGTGGAGGGCGATCTCGTAATCCAAAGGGACATCTGCTGCATTTCGAACCTCCAAGGAGACCTTGAGCGTCTCGCCCATGGAGATTCGGTAGATCAAATCGAATCCGTCTTTGGCCAGCCCTAAGTCCACCTCGATCCGTCCGTCGACCTTTCGGGTTTGCACAAGATTCCAAACCGAGGTCCGTGCCCATCCGTGTGCAGGCAGGCTCGGATCGCTTGGGTGGCTATTGAACCACGGAAAGCAGATCGGGATTCCTCCTCGCAGGGCTTTGCCACTCATGTAAAGAGCCTGCTGGCTCATGAATAAAACCGGATGGTTCAAGTGGTTCGGCTGCTTGTCCGTTTGGTACCGAGTCACGTGGGCACCTTGCAAGAAAAACTCTCCGGTGCACTGGCTGGTTTGCACGTCGGCCATCACCAAACCGCTTGGATGCATCTTAAAGACCAGTTCTTTTCCGAGCCCAAACTGCCGATTCATCCCATCGATGTTTATGTTGTCCATGATGTCCTTCAGGTTGGATCTTGCGAATCTTATGGATTAGCCAACAGCGTTTCGGATCAGTATTCCATGACACCGACACGTTTGGATTTTTGCATCAAGCGTTCGAGTTCGCTCGGGTCTCGGATCGATGCGAACCCGAGCGATTCGAGAAGTTCCGGATCGACTTGGGACTGCACATAGACACTTCGGCGAGACTGGATATCACGCAGGACCGCTGCGGCATAGGCGTCCTGAAGGGAGCTTGTCAGGAGCGTCTGCTGAAGCTCTTCGTCGGGATCGTCTGAGGCCAGTGCACCGATCCCTGGAGTGACTTCAGCAAGACTCGTAGCGACCACCACGATACGCCCCGCCGGGCTGAGCCATCGTTGGGCGCTCCAAGCAGCGCTGGCGACTTGGTTCCAACTCGGGACTCGCAAGGGATCGACCAGTTCGACGACGACCAGCTCGAAGCCTTGTTGCAAGGGAGCTTCAGTTGGGTCAGGGGCCGCCTGGACCCCCTCTGAGCAAGCCTTGTCGACCGATTCAGGAGCACCGCCGACGAGCATCGCGATGAGTCCTTCTTGGTTGGCCACCGCACCGATGGCGTATTGGATCCCCGCAAGCCAACCGGACTCGGAAGCTTTTTTGTGGGTACCGCGTGCGGGCTCGTGCTGCTCGAGCCAGCTCTTTGCGTATCGGGCTTGGGTGGCTCGATCCCCGAAGGCTGGCAGCACGACGTAAGGATCGTGGCCTCGCGGGTCTTTGGGTTCGAGCCAACGGTAGACGGGGATCACGAAATCGGCTTCGACCAGCTCGCGGTTTAGATAGATGGCTTCGGATCGCTCGGTCGCGGCGATGTATTCGAGGTTCTGCTGATCGTCCGGATCGTGGCACAGCACCCGCTGGAGGGAATTCGAGGGGGTAGATTCCGTGATGGCTTGGTCTGTGGCTTGGTCCGCAGATAAGTCACCGGCTAGGTCGGATACAGGCCAGCGGGTCGCGAGCCAGTCGTCGAGTTCTTGGGCTAGCGATTCGTTGCCCGGTGCTAGGACGACACGGATCGACAGGTCGCTTGCAGGATGCTTGCTCAGAAGCCACTCGACGATCGCCTTGACGATAGGCTCGGGATGAGGCAGGCTCTCGTGGACGGCGATTGCGACGCAATCGCCTGGGACCAACGCAAGATCGATCGACGGGAAATCGATGGGGTTACCAAGGGCATCGGCGACGGCTAGAGGGATATCCACCGATCCGGGAGCGATCGCGCAGCGGAGTTGAACGAATTCAAAGCTAGAGGGGTTTTTCATCGTTGCAACAGCTTGCGGTACCAGGCTTCATGGCGTTGGATCATGGTGGTGGCCGAATGTTCGCGCGACACGAATTCGCGTGCGGCCTGAATGAGTTGGTTTCGTCGGTCGGTATCATCGAGCAATTGATTCGAGACACGCATCAATCGATCGACGTCGCCGACTTGGAACAGGATACCGGTTTTTTCGTTTTCGATAAGGTCGCGGTTTCCTGGGATATCCGTTGCGATGACCGCCACCCCGGCTTGCATGGCCTCGAGGATCACGTTCGATTGGCCTTCGTAGAGACTGCCGTTCCAGAGCAGATCCGCATGGGGGAGAATCTGCATCGCATCGGCGCGGTGGCCGAGGAGCTCGACGGAACCGGCGGCCCGAACATTGTCCCGGTATTCCTCCAAGCGGACCCGCTCGGGGCCATCGCCCAAGATAGCGTAGCTGACATTGTACCTAAGGACCCTGAGCATCTCGGCCGACCAAATGAGATCCTTGTATCCTTTTTGTTGCCACAAGCGTCCGATCGAGAGGATCAGCCGACGATCGAGCGGGATTCCCAGGCGCGCGAAGGCTTCTTCGCGTGATATTTCAAGCTTTGGATCGCGAGGGGGTATTCCGTTAGGGATCAGCGTAAAGTTCGATCGATCAATGCCATGGCTGTGATAGAAATCGACCACCCCTGGACTGTTCGTAGAGATCCCCTCGGTGCGCTTGGCCAGATACCGATCGATCGTCAGTTGCCAAGTCCCTTTCCAGGGGTCGACGGACCGTTCCGAGCCGACGACCACAGGCACCTTGGCCCACCGAGCCGCCGAGCGGCCATAGGCGTTCGCGGCAAAGATCCAGGTATGGACGATATCGGGTTGAATCCGCTTCAATATTCGCAGGAGTCGAATCCAGGCGAGCGGATCGGCCGTGGCGTGTTTACCGACCAGATGGACCTGCACACCGGCCTGACGAAGTCGATCCTCGAGAGGTCCGCTTCGGGTCAAAACCACGACCGAGGTTTCGGGATGATCAGGCATACCTTAATTGGCCTGTTAGGCATGATAGGTCCAGAGGATTGCTTCACGGAGACCTCTTTGGAGCGACAGTTGAGAGGTTCGGCAGGGTCGCTTCGGTGAAAATCGATCGCCAACGATCTAGCCAATGCTCTTTGGGCTCGTGGCGTTGGTAGTGCCGTTGAAGGCTCTCGGCTTCGGCTTGCCATTGCTCGCGGTGGGTGAGAAAATCGGCGAGCTGATTCCCTAGCGACTCCCTGGAATAGTACCATTTCATCAAAGGGGTCTCCGGCATCCAATCCGATAGAGTCGGATCGACCGCAACGATCATCGGGAGTTGCGATTCGAGTACCATGCGAGTGGAGTATTGGAGGGAGCAAGCCGGGTTTGAGACGACGGCCAAATCAGCGACGCAAATAAGATCGTCGAGGACATCGAATCCATCGAAGATCAAGACATCGTGATGCCAACCACGGAGTCTAAGCCATTCGTAGATTTTGGGGGCATCGGGCCCGGGGTGAATCAACCACATTCGAACGCACCGATTGGAGGACGACTTGGATTTGACTCATGGTCGTTTCGCCAAAGTGCATCATCAGGGCCGTCTGGGTCGGGATGGCCAAGTCGCCGGAGATTTGAAACAAGGCGTGTGCCGCCGAGCGGCGCAAGGATTCGGATCGCTCGGCGGGCGCGAAAACCGCATCGGGAATCCAGGTGCTGCGCTCTTTGCTGACCCCGAGATCCAAGAGCGATTGGTAAGCTCGACGGTGGTCTGCGATGACCGCGCTGCACTTGCGGAGCGAGTCGGCAATCGGGGGCGTTGAGGGGAGGTAAGAGCTCAAGGCTCTAGGTTTGGCCACCGGATTTTGATCCAGGCAAAAACGAGCGAGGATCGGTTTACCGATGGGTTTGATTTTCGCGACGATCGCAGCCAGCAATGGATCGGACGCATCGACATAGAGCGCATCGTAGGAATCGGCATGATGGACGAGCCACTTGGTCACGTTCCGCTGAAAATGGCTTTCGTTCCATGAGGAGGTTTGCGCAGGCAAGAGCCTCTCGACCAGGACATTCCTGAGGAACGCTCGGTCGGGCCATTGGCTGTTCCATCGTGTCGTGAGAACTTTGGGAACGATACCGATGGAATTCCAAGCATCCAGGGTGTGCATGAGCCGAAGGCTTGGCTCATCGGAAATCGGCCAATAATTGCGCGCGACAATCTGGACCCTCAGAGGCAGGGGCTCGTAGGTCGACTGGCTTGTGGGAGAAGTGCTAGCCCCGATCATCTGCTGGCTTGGTGATGCTGCTCAAGATCCGATGGTTCCAGAACCGCGACATAGGGTAAGTTTCGATAGTAATCATCGTAGTCCAAACCGTAGCCGACGACGAATTCATTTGGAATTTGGAAGACGCTGTGATCGGGCTTAAGTTGCACCAGACTCGTCCCTTGTTTGTTGAGAAACACGGCGGTCTTGAGGGATCGAGGATTGAGGATCTTCAATCGCTCGGAGACCTCAAGCAGGGTTTTGCCGGTGTCAAAGATATCATCGATCAGCAGCACATCGCGGTCCTGGATATCGAGCCGCTCGATTTCTTCGACGTGCAAGTCGCCGGCCGATGTTCCACCTCGGTAGGACGAGGCCCGGATCAAACTGATCCGCAAGGGCATTTCCAGGCAGCGGATCAAGTCGGCGAGCATGACGAGGCTACCGGTCATGATGGCGACGACGGTGATCGGCTCAGGGCCATACTGGCCATTGAGTTTTTTCCCGAGTTCGGTGATCCCCAGTCTTATTTTTTCTTGGTCGATCAGGACTTTCATGCAGTGATTCCAACTACAAAGAATGCGTTATCGGATGATCCAAAGCTGTTCGTAGGTTCTCAGTAGCAGCGTATCTCCAGAAGCCACCAGCGTCGCGCGGACGGTCGCATCGGTGCTGATCGAGCCGAGCTTTTGGAACTTGGCGCTCGCAGCAAGGATCGTCACGGTGCCGGTGTCCGAGACGTTCACAAGGCGATCTCCTAGGAGGATTGGCGAGGAGAAGAAGTTCCCTCCGATTCGCTCGCTCCAGAGGACTTGGCCATCCTCAAGCTTGACGCACGAGACGATGCCAGCATCGGACCAGAGGAATAGCAGATCCCCTTGGGCCACCGGTGTGGGGACATAGGGCGCTGCGCGTTGGATCCGGAATCGCTCCTGCTGGGTGTCCATATCGAAGGCCACGAGCATGTTGTCCCTCCCACCCCCTGAGCCGTGGGTCGCGATCGCAAGCGGTCCGGCCAGCAGGGTCGACGAGCAGATCCGTTGTTTGAAGCAATCGTGATTCCACTTGATCTCTCCGGTGCTCGGATCGATCCCGAAGATCCCCAAGGCGGTCGTCGCGCAGACGAGTTCCTTGGTGCCATCGGGCAAGATTCGAACGTTGGGCAACCCATAACAGACCCGTTTGGTCGGCAGTTTGCGTTCCCAAAGCGTTTGACCGGTTTTTGCATCCAGCGCCAGCATGCGGTCTTCCCCAGGCTCGACCCCCGCCTCGAGCTCTTCGGCGTCTTGGCTATCGAGCAAAATGAGCTTGCCGTCTAAGAGCATCGGCGAGGTCGCAAATCCGTGCTGAGAGACATACCTGCCGAAATCGCGAGACCAGATCTCCTGGCCGTCATGCCCCAGGTGTTTGACATAGACGTGTTCGGGTTCCCCCCAGGCGATATAGATACCGTTTGCATCGACCGCCGGGGTCGATGAGGCATAGGTGGTAAACTGGTGCAAACGATGCTTGGTCGACGTGTAGGACTTATCCCACAAAACCGTATTATTCGCCAAATCAATCGCGATCGCATGACGCGTCGCATCGGTAGGTGAGGACGATAGAAGGTAGGCTCGTGGGGACTTCGGGCTGGTTTCCCAGACGACAGGCGAACCGTTTCCGATCCCGGGCAGATCGAGCTTGACGACGTCTTGGTCTTTCCATGGGATCGAAACCTTGCACTCGGGATAAGCGCCTGAGCCTTGGTGGCCCCGGAAGCGATCGGCAGGAGACTCCTGAGCGACGGCGGAGAAACCGCACGAGGCGATGGCCAACGCAGGGAGACAAAGAGCGAGGCGGCGGATCCGAGGGATCGTGCGGAGCATGGCAGTGGGCCTTTGGGAAACGGTGTAGAAGCGTTAGGCGTTAGGCGTTAGGCGTTAGGCTGCAACTAGCCTTGGGGGAACATACGCACGCCTACCGAGAGCAGGATGTTCGCATAGCGTTGGGTATCGCCGGTTTGGACCGTCAGGACATGGTCATCGGTGGCGACTGCCGAATAGAATTCCCATTTGTCGACCGGCAGGATATCGAGTTCAAGGCCCGCATCGCGCATGGTTTTTCGATAGTCGCTCCAGACCGGAGGATCGGATTCGAGGGCGTAGGGACCCGATTTTTCGGTTTGCATGGTGCGGATCGCTTCGACGGGTATGGCCGAAAGGATCGCTTGGAGGACTTGGTTGCATGTCACTAGTCCCGGCATGAGATTGAGGCTGACGACCTCCGAGCGAGGTCCGCGTTTGCTCGAGGCTGGATAGTTTCCGTCGGCGATCAGAATCGTTGCGTGATGACCGGCTTGGGCCAGGATGCGGGAGATCTCGGGGTGGATCAGTTGGCTATGAAGCATGATGGAGCAGTGGAAAGAAAAGCAGTGGAAAGAAAAGGAAATGGAAACGGAGGAGTTAAGGGCCCTAGAGGATCACCCTCATGGGGGGCATTGGAAGGTCGATGGGTAGCTTAATTAAGGTCGATTGATCTGTTCGAGGGCTTGGGCAAAGATATCGCCGTAGACCATTTCACCCCCTTGGTGACCGACGATCCCTACCAAAGCGGCCAGGAGCAATGCGGCGGTTTTCCAACCCCAGCCCGGCCGAGTCCCGTCGGGCTTGCCGGCTCGATAAGCCATCCAGGCAGCGGCAAGGCTGGCAAAGGCCGTAAGGGTTCCTAGCCATCGATGGAAAAACTCATTGGACTCTTGCTCATCGGCGGTGCTCTTGATCATTTCGGTCCAGCCCATGAGCCCACGCGTTTCGGCAAAGGACCACCCCATGAGAGCCGCTGCAAGAGCACCTAAGGCACCGAGGACCAAGCAAGCGTAAGCGAATCGCACGCAGCCTTGCCCAAAAACCCAGGAGAGCATGATGCACAGACCGCTGAGCGATAGCAGTGCGACGGGGAAGTGAACGATGGCCGGGTGAAAGTAGCCGATCGCCAAATAGACTCTTCGGGGCATCGAAGCGTTGGTAGCCACCGTCGTGCTCACTGCGGCATCGTCCTGATCGATCGCAACCCCGTCGGGCCAAGCGGCCCCTTCCTCAATCCATAACTTCAACAGCGCCAGTTTTGGTTTCGACAAAGGACCATCCGGTGGCATGACCAAGCTCTCTGGGTCTTCGGCGATCGGTTTGGCTGTCAGGTAATCATTCCAGAGCGAGCTGTCCTCGAGCGAGCCGGGCGTGATGTACCCGAGCAGCGCAGCGCGGTCGGTGATGTCGAAACCACCTTTGGGTTGCGGGCCGCGATGGCATTTAACGCAGTGCTCACGCAGGATCGGAACGATGTCCTTGGAAAAGTCGACCCACTTGGCAGGGCTTTTCGGGGCCGCAGCGTCCGGCGAGGAAGCGTCTTGGGCCCAGCTAGGCGCGGTGATCCCCGCACCCACGAGCAAGCTTGCTAGCAGGCAGTTCGCGACGGCCTTGAGAGCCATGCGAGTGAAGAAGCGACTAAAGCAAAAGAACCGAGGACTCGGGTGCAACATGTTGTTCAACAGGTACGAGGAAGAACCAAAGCGAGCCGACGCGTGTTATTTGCTTTCTCGGCGTTGCGCGAACATCCAATCAAAAAGCTCTGGGTTCGAGTACGTCTGAGTCCAACTGTCGTGCTGAGCTTCGGGATACTCGGTGTACTTGGCATTGGATCCAACCTTCTGGAGCGCTTCGATCATCTCGCGGCTGCGGATCACTTTGACAACTGGGTCTTTGGCACCGTGAAAACACCAGATCGGAAGGGACTTGAATTTGTCGACGGTTTTCGGATCGCCCCCGCCGCAGATCGGAGCCGCTGCGGCAAAGAATCCAGGATAGCGGGCGATCGCATCCCAGGTCCCATAACCACCCATCGACAAGCCGGTGATGTAGATTCGATTTCGGTCGACACCCGCATTTTCGATCATATCGTCGATGAGCTCTTTGATCGACTGCATGGCGTCGCTGGGCTCTTCGGGCAGCTCGCTGGAATCCTTGGACCAATCGACCTCCGACCACTTCTTACCCGTCGGGCATTGCGGGATCACCACATACGCTGGGTACTTGGAACGCGTCTGAGGATTCGAAAAATCCTTGGCAGCATGCCTTAAGGTCGCAGCGTTGTCGTCACCACGCTCGCCTGCCCCGTGAAGGAACAGGACCAGCGGATACTTTTTGCCGAACTTGTAATCGACGGGTTTGATCAGCCGATACTTCAGTGGCTTGCCACTCTTTCCGACATACTCGCGAGGCTCGTAAAGTTTCGTCAGTTCCACAGGCTTGGCCTCTGTCGGTTCCTGGGCTCGCGCAAGATTGAAATTGCTAGCAAACGCAAGTGCAAGGCAACCGAGCAGGAGCCGAAGGGCCTGCGCATGGCCCTGGGCATGATCCTGCGCATGGTCTTGAGCACAGGCTGCTAGAGAGTTGTGAACGGTTGACTTTCCAGGGGATTTCATTGGCATGCGTTAGGGTCGCCTTCTAAGAGTCGCTGGCAGATCGAGGGAGGGAGGGGCAGGAGCAAGTCGGGTTGGGGGCCGAGCTTGCTAAGTCCATTGTATCTGAAAAGCGGTCCGATTGCGATTCGTTTCGAGGATCGCCCGCAGGAGGGAACCTGAGCAGAAAACCGGCTTCTGGGTTGCTCGGCAACCGCTCAGGCTTATACTGCAAGATTCCTATCGCTTAGCGTACGCTGTGCGCATGAACAAGCACTTCAGGGAGCCACCTTAGGGAGCCAATACTGCTCGGATGCCAATCATACGACAATTGCCGGTAAGTCTGGTCAACAAGATCGCAGCAGGAGAGGTGATCGAGCGGCCTGCGAGTGTGGTCAAAGAGATGCTGGAAAACAGCATCGATGCCGGTTCGGATTTGATCGAGGTGATGGTCTCAGGTGGCGGCATCGATCTGCTTCGCATCAGCGACAATGGGTGTGGCATAGAGCCCGAGCAGTTGGAATTGGCATTGGCTCCCCATGCGACGAGCAAACTTGCCGACTCGGAGGATCTTTTCGACGTGCGGACGCTCGGGTTCCGAGGCGAAGCGCTGGCCTCGATCGCCGAGATCAGCCACATGACGCTCCGGAGCCGTGTGGCATCGAGCGACGGCGGCTACGAGTTGCGGGCTCAAGGATCCGATCGCGAGCCGATTAAACCTTGTGCGATGAATGTCGGCACGACGATCGAAGTGCGGCATTTGTTTTTCAATACGCCGGTCCGTCGCAAGTTCATGAAGACTCCATCGACCGAAATGGGGCATGTGGTCGAAGCCTTCACGAGGATCGCGTTGGCCTTTCCCAACGTCCACATGAAACTCAGCAGCAACGATCGCGTGCAGTACGACTTACCTCCTACGAACCGATGGTCGGAGCGGATCCGCGCATTTTTTGGAGATGAGATTGCCGATGCATTGATCTCGGTCGAGCATGAGGATGAGAAGGTCAAGGTGCGGGGCTATGTCGCCGATCCGAGCGTCTCGCGCAGCAACAACCGCATGCAGTATCTGTTTCTCAACGGTCGCTACATCCGCGATCGGGCCTTGCAACATGCCCTTTCCGAAGCCTACCGTGGACTGCTGATGGTCGGTCGTTTGCCGATCTGTTTTCTGCAGATGCAGATCGATCCAAAAACGGTCGATGTCAACGTCCATCCGACGAAGGTCGAAGTCCGCTTTGAAGACAGCGGAGCGATTTACAGCCGCTTGCTCCACACCATCCGACACCGATTCCTGACCTCAAACCTCGTTGCCAAAGCCCCCCAAGCCGCCGATCCGAATTCCCCAGGGAACCTGCAGCAGGGCCAAAATCTCGCGCCTCGAACCCCCGAGGCCGAGTCGAATACGTCGCTGATGGATTGGGCTCGCTCCCAGCAAAACGTGCCGGCTTTTCAACCCTTCCCCAACGCGGGCTTTTCCCCCGATGTGTACCGCAGCGGGAACCCATTCCCAGGCAACTCATTTCCAGGCGCGAATCCATTTCCGGGCGGCTCACCAGCGAACTCTCCCAACAGCGCTCAAGCCACCACGTCGTTCGAAGATCAATTGCCAGAGGGAACTGCGGCGAGCTTGCCCATCGAAAGCCCCGCAATCGGCGCATCGATGGGCGCATCCATAGGCGCATCGACGGGCGTATTGAACCGCGCCGATGGCTCCCACGAGTGGGTCGGATCGACCCCAGCAGTAGGTTTCCAGATCCACAACCGGTACTTGATCACCCAAGACGACGCTGGGATGGTGATCATCGACCAACACGCACTCCACGAGCGGATTTTGTTCGAGCAGATCAAGACCAAGGTGCTCTCAAGGTCCCTCGATCGTCAGCGGATGCTCATGCCCGCGACGGTTCAGTTGACCTCCTCCGAGGCAGCCATGGCGATCGAATCGAAGGCGATGCTCGCCGAGATCGGCTTTGAAATCGAGTCGTTTGGGGGCGATACCGTCCTGCTCAGCGCCTACCCATCGATACTCTCGAAGCGGGCCCCCGAGGAGATGCTCCGGACGGTGCTCGAAGCCTTGATGTCCGGCGGCAAAAAGGTCAACGCCCAGGATGTCCTCGACGAACTGATGAACATGATGGCTTGCAAAGCTGCGATCAAGGCGGGGGATCGTCTGAGCGACCCGGAAATATCCGCACTGCTCGAACAACGCCACCTCTATCACGACACCCACCATTGCCCGCATGGTCGACCAACGGCTCTTTTCTTCTCCAAAGAACAACTCGATAAAATGTTCAAACGGATCTAGTCCTCCAATCGCACATCGCCCGCCCCGAAAGCAGACCGCAAACCCAAAAAATCAATGGGTTTACCCTCTCTTCATCGGTTTCTACAGTTGCCGTTACCCCAGGTTCTCCTATAAAACAGGAGTACTAATACACCTTCACTACGGCATTTTCCTGGACAAACCCCGTAGGAGCAAACCCCGCATGAGCAAACCCCGTATGAGACTCTCCATGCAATCCCCGCCGACGGTTCGAGATTCTGTTTTCGGTCATCCAATGCCAGGATTTCGTCGTCCCTCAGCATCTTGGACGGGCAAGTTCTTCGCAATCGTCTTTGCGATTTGCACGTTCGGAGGCTCCATCGAAAACCCTACGTCCCGGGCCTTGGCCGCACCCCCCGAGACGATCTCCGTCGACAAGATCCCTATCGCTTGGAATCCTGATTCGAAACTGCGGGTCTATGCGTTTCTGGGTTGCGATTGCCCGGTGGCCAAGCTCTACGCAAGGAGGCTCGGGGAGCTCCGCGAACGCTTTGCGTCGCGCGGTGTCGAATGGGTCGGTGTCATGAGCAACCCCCAGGATAGCTTCGAAGACATCGAGCAGTTCGCCAAAGAGATGAAAATCCAGTTTCCGATTCTCAAGGACACCGAGCAGACCCATGCTCAGTCCTGGAAAGTCACTCGGACCGCCGAGGTCATCGTGGTCAATCCGCAAGACCAAGTCGTTTATCGAGGTCGCGTCGACGATCAATATGCACCGGGGATCACCCGCTCGAAAACCACCCGCGAGGATCTCGCAAACGCCTTGGAATCCGCCTTGGCTGGCAAGACTCCGGAGATCTCAATGACCGAACCGGTCGGCTGCAAGATCGCCTATGTACGCAAACCCTCCCCGAGCGACCAACCCGAGACAGCTTCGGTGACCTATGCCGACTCGGTCGTGGCGATCTTCAATAAGCACTGCACCGAATGCCACAGAGCAGGCGAGATCGGGCCATTCGATATCAACGATACCGCCGAACTCCAGGGCTGGTCGGAGATGATCCTCGAGACGATCGATACCGGACGCATGCCACCTTGGCACGCGGACCCAGCACACGGCCGTTTCAAAAACACCCGTTCGATCTCGCGCCAGGAAATTGAAACCGTACGCCAGTGGGTTCGCGACGGGGCACACCTCGGCGATCTAAGCAAACTCAGCGATGCAGGCAAGCTCGGCGATGCTGACAAGCCTGCGATCACGAACCTCTCGCAAGGCGGTTGGCGATTCGGTCGCGATCCGGACTTGATCGTACCGATGAGCACCAAGGGCTATAGTATTCCAGCCTCGGGGACCGTCGACTACCAGTACTTCGTCGTCGATCCGAAGATCACCCAAGACCGTTGGGTTTCGGCCGCCCAAGTCATCCCTGGCGATCCATCGGTCGTCCACCATGCGATCGTCTTTATACGCCCTCCCGACGACGCAGAGTTCATCGGGATCGGTTGGCTGACGGCTTATGTTCCCGGGCAGATGGCTACTGTGTTTCCACAAGGCTACGCTAGAAAGATTCCTGCGGGCTCGAAGTTCGTATTCCAGATGCACTATACGCCCAATGGCCAAGCCACGAGCGATCTATCGAAAATCGGTTTGACCTTTGTCGATGAGCCGAAGGTAAGCCATGAGGTCTATACCGTCGTGGGCATTGACCAGGACTTTGAAATCCCTCCCGGCGCGACGGATCACCAAGTCACCGCGCGGGTCGCTCGATTCCCCAAGGACGGAGAACTGCTTGCGGTATCTCCCCATATGCACGTTCGGGGCAAAGCCTTTGAACTCCGCGCCGCCCGGGCCGAGGGTTCGGAAATCCTCCTGAAAGTCCCCCGATATGACTTCAACTGGCAACATACCTACGAATGGACCGAGCGGATTCCGCTCGCCGATATCGATACCCTCGAATTCACCGCCTCGTTCGACAACTCGGATGCCAACCCCACCAACCCCTCACCCGGTGAGTATGTCATGTGGGGCGACCAGACTTGGGAGGAAATGGCCGTCGCATTCTTTGAGGTCGCCCGCCCACGATCCCCTTCGGGTCTGCCCGAATCCACAAACAACCCAGCCAGAAGTATCGCAGCGCGCAGCAACCCAACTGGTGACCAGAAACCCAAGGCTGGGATGTCGACGATCGAAGAAACCGCCGATTCGTCGGCAACCGAGTACGCCGACGATTACCTTGCCAAGTGGGACGCCAACGCGGACGGGAAAGTCGGGTGGGAGGAAGCACCGAAAGTCCTTCGCGATTTCGGGTTCTCTCGGATCGATCGCAACAACGATCGAGAAATCAGCCGAGAGGAATTGATCCAAGCCGGTCGCAACAGCGCCGCGCGCAACGGATCGAATCGACAACAGGGCGGTCGGTGATTCATGTTGCATCACCGCGGCTCAGAGCCTAACTCTGAATCTTCCGGACCCAACGGCTCGGATCCTGTTGGCACCACTTGGACCGGCAAGCTTTTTGGATCGGTCATGGACTATCCTTATTGGTGCCTAGGGCTGCTGATCCTGATGACCGGCTTGGCCATCGGAGGCTACCTCGATCCAAGTTGGCCACAGAAACTTCAGGCCCGATGGGCTCCAAGCCCGGAGAAGACCGAATCGGTTTCTAGCGAAAGTTCGCCACAGACGGGCAACGCCAAGCCCCCTGCTTCCAATGGTCCAGGACGCATTGGGCGACGAGGAGCTTTTTCCGGATCCGGCGGGCGTGCCGAAGCGGTCTTGGTCGTCAAGTCGCCAGCGATCTTCACCCCCGAAGGCTCCGAAGCGTTTCGCAACGTGGTCGACCGGGTCGATCGGCTCGCCGAGGTCGCTTCGGTCCGATCGCTCGACCAAGCTCCTCCGCTGAACATCTTCGGACTCAGCGAACCGATTCTCCCGCGCGCGAACGCCTCGCAGCAACGGTTCGATGTCGCGAAGAAAAAAGCCACCTCGCACCCGCTGGTCGTCGGTCAGATGCTTTCGAGCGACGCCCAAACGGCGCTCGTCGAGATTCAGTACGACTGGCTCTATATCCAGGACAACGCCCAGTGCACCGAGCCGATTTTGGCTGCCGCTCGGCAGGTCGCCAAGGAGCATCCGAATGTGCCGATGGAGTTTCACGTCACCGGCAGTGTCCCGCTGCGGATGGTGTTGATCAAGAACAACCGGAACAACGAAATCCGTTATCAAGCCATCGGCTATAGCATGATCCTGCTGATGGCCGCGATCCTGTTTCGAGGCCTGTCGGTCGTATTGGTCGTCGCTGCGGCGCCGGTCATCGGAGTCTTCTGGACCCTGGGGTTCCTTAGGTACTTTGACCTTCAAGAGAACCCCTTTAGCTTTGTGATCTTGCCGGTGCTCCTGAGCTTGGTCGGATTTACCGATGGGGTGCATATCATGATCCACATCCGCAAGTGCATGCGAGAGGGGTTGCCTGCTCGGGTTGCTTGCAAAAGGACGCTGGAACTCGTCGGGCTGGCCTGTTTTCTTACCTCGCTGACCACCGCCATCGGGATGGGTTCGCTGGCCTGGGCAAACCACCAAGTCGTCCGCGAATTCGGTTGGTCCTGCGTTCTCGGGGTCACTGCGACGTGGATTTCGGTGATGCTGGTTATCCCCTTGATCAGCATGACTCCTTGGAGCAAACGACTGACCAACGGTTCCGAGCGAGATCTGTTGCATCATGTCGTCGAGCGGATCGAGCCGACGATCGGTTGGATTTTAAATCGCAGGCGGTTGATGAGTTATTTTGCAATTCTGCTGACCGTCGGACTAGGGATCGTCGCCCTGGCGCTTCGCCCCGACGACCGCAAGTCCAGTGCGTTTCCGACCGGGAGCGACGCCCAAGAGTCCTTGGAGCATCTCGATCAAGCGATGCAGGGGCTCGATGTGTGCATGATCGATGTCAAATGGGATCCGAAGCGACTGAGCGTCGCGCAGGCCGCACTTGCGATCGAGCAAGTCGAATCGATCCTCAAAAAAGAGCCCTTAATCGGTCACCCCTTGTCCTTGGTCACCTTGCTCAACGCCTTGCCCGGGGAGGGGAATGTCTTGGACAAACTCTCGATGGCAGAGCTTTTGCCACCGCCGCTTCGCCAGCGACTCTTCAACGAAGAGCAATCCACCGCGACGGTGACTTACCGATGCAAAGACCTCGGCACGGCGACCTACAAGCCGACCTACGAGCGGATCGATCAAGCCTTGCAAGACGTGGTTAGCAAGAACCCTGGGCTCACGATGGAGATGCAAGGCGAAGCGATTTGGCGATGGCGAAATCTCTACACGATCGTCACAGACCTCACCGCGAGCCTAGGAAGCGCCGCGCTGATTATTTTCGCTGTCCTAGCGATCGCTTATCGCTCGCTCCGTCTAGGGCTCATCGCGATCATTCCGAACGTCTTGCCACTGCTGGCCTCGGCGGCTTATATGGTCATGACCAAGCAGCCGCTGGAGGTCGTGAGCGTCTGCTGCTTTACGATTTGTTTGGGAATTGCCGTCGACGATACGATCCACTTCATGTCCCGTTATCTCGAAGAGTTCAAGCATGGCGGGACCCATGCAGAGGTGATCAAGCGTTCGTTCCGAGAGGTCGGTACCGGGATGATGATGACGACGATTGTCTTGGTGGCCGGCTTTAGCTCGGTGTTGACTTCCGACACCAGGGACCACCGCGTTTTCGGAGCCCTCGGGGTGATCACCTTGGTCACTGCCCTGTTGTGTGATATGTTCTTTCTGCCGGCGATGCTGGCGTATTTCGATCGAGCCCGAGCAGGATCCGAAGCTGCACCTAGCCAAACGTCGAGCGAACCTACCGTCGGGAACCCGACCCTTGAATCGAATGCTCTAGAATCTAATGCCCGATAGCCAGCAAAAACTCATCGCTGCTTGGCGGATCCACCAACAAGGAAACCCCGCAGCAGCAAGGCAAACCTACGAAGAGATCCTCAAGCAAGAGCCGAGTAACGCCAATGCTTGGTGCTTTTTAGGCATTGCGCTCCATGACCAGCGCGATTATCCCAATGCAGTGGAAGCCTATGAGCGAGCCCTTCGACTCCAGCCTGCGTTCCCGATCGCGCTGAACAACTTGGGCAATTCCCTGCGCTATCTCGGCCGCATCGAAGAATCCGACCAACGCTTTCAACAAGCGATCGATCTGAAGCCCGATTACTTCAATGCGTACCGCAATCGAGGCACCCTCCATGCTTGGACCGGACGGATCGATCTAGCGCTCAAATACTATGCCGATGCGATGCGCTTGCATCCCCAGGACGCAGAGCTTCATCGTAACTTAGGGGTCATCAGCCTGCTGCAAGGCAACTTCGAGGAAGGGTGGAAAGAATACCGCCATCGATGGAACTGCGCCGAGTCGATCCAGCATCGCTATGCGCAACCCAAATGGAGCGGCCAAAACTTGCAAGGCAAAACGATCTTGCTCTACGCCGAGCAGGGACTCGGAGATACGATCCATTTCGTTCGCTACGCAAAGATCCTTCAAGAGCAGGGGGCACGGACGATCGTCCATGCACAAGCTCCTTTGATGGCCCTGCTCCAAGGCTGCCCAGGAATCTCCACCCTGCTGCCGAATACTTGGCCAATCGACCAGCCATTCGATTACCACTGTTCGCTGATCGACG
>JAJTFB010000090.1 GCA_021300015.1 Pirellula sp.
ACCTGCGGTTCTTTAGCTTGAGGCTCTTTGACCCGTTGCGAGGGTGTCCGAGACTCTCCGGATCGAGAAGCAGGAGGTTGGGGTTTTGAATCAGACAGGGGAGATGCCTGATTGAAGTCGGATTGAGAAGGAGTCGGGGGCGAATCGGAAAGCCCGCCGCCGAAATTGTCTTGGACCGCCTCGGTGGGAGGCTTGGGCTTCTTGGGAGACGATGCGGTTGACCGACTGCGTGCTGCGCGGGGATTGTCGTCAGGCTTTGAGTCGGAGTTCGGTCCCGGCAGAATGCTTGGGGTGCTGAGATTCTCCGGCTTGCTTAGAGTCTCTTCGGGGGGATCCGTTGGCCGACTGGGGGTCTTCGATTGGACTGGGGCAGTCCCCGCAGTGGGCTCGCTGGGAGCTTCGGTTTTTGGCGATTTCTTCGAGCGTGGAGCAAGATTCGGCGTGCCGAGCTGATCTGCAAGCAAATTCCAATGGTCTGACATAGAGTCCTGTTTTATTCCGTTCGTTACGCACCTGAATCGGCCCTGAGCGTCGACATGGGTTTAAGGATATCCCTTGAAACCCGTTGTGGCAACCGTCGCAAAAAAAAGCTTCGCCTCTGTGAGGATTCCGTGAAATTACCCCATAAATCGCCTGCTAACCCCATGATTGGACTAGACTTAGGTCAATCGCATCCGAGAATTTGTCTCGTGGTGCGCTCGTCGGAGGGAATCAGGCGAGCGAAATTAGGAATTATTTATCGAAAATGTGTCGTTTTTGCTCGACGGGTCGGAGTCTGTCATGGAGAGTCGGTTCAAAGTCAATGACTGGGTGATTTGCACAAGGGAAAAGTACGGGCTTTCGCCCGGAAAACGTGCGAAAAACATCAGCCCAGCTCCCCGAGGAGATCTTTATTCCTACGAGGTTGATAAGTATTGGATCGTCCGATCGGTAAGCGACCAAGATTTGGTTTTGGAAACACGAACCGGAAAACAGCATTTGGTTCCCCTCAAAGACCGTCGAATCCGGGTGGCAAATTGGTGGGAACGCTGGATTTACCGCAACCGTTTTCCCGCGAAAAACCAGATTTCTCCGTCACAAACCCACCCTGAGGCCGAGCCGACTGCTTTTGCTTCGGCCCAATCGATATCGCAGGCGGCAACGCAAGCTGCCACGCATTCCGGGGGTTCAAGACTCCCCAGAGGAGCTTGATCTCCAGGATTTTCGACCAGAGGACTGGCTCTCCGCGGACAAGAGGTCTTGACGTTTTCCGCGTTTAGCAATTATCTTTGTACCCACAAAGCCTAGGTTTCCGTCCTTGGGCGGGTTGTCGGCATAGCTTCAATTGGCAGAGCACCGCATTCGTAATGCGGGGGTTGTGGGTTCGACTCCCACTGCCGGCTTTCTCAGCTTCGTGAATCAGAATTGGAACCACAGCATCCATGGTAGCAGCATCATCGATCGACATTCGTGAAGTCGTCCTGGCGAATCAGTCCTTTGGACCGTCAGATATCGAGCGGATCACACGAGCCGTCGAAGAAGACCTCACGCAATTGGCTTTGCTCAAAGATGCAGTTCAAGAACTTCAACAGACTCAAGGACTATCGCCTGCCACGCAAGTGCGTCTAGGGGTTTGCTTGTTTCTCCTCGGCAGGTTTGCTGAGTCCGAAAGTGCCCTCAAGCAAGGCGATGGCGGAGCCTTGGCTCAGTACTACCTCGGAAGAATTTGCTTCCAAACCGAACAATTCCAACGCGCCTTGGATTACTACCAAGCGGCCGAAAAGGCTGGATACACCGTCGAGTGGTGCCAACTCTCCAGAGCCGAAGTGCTCCGATATCTCGGACGCAAAGAAGAAGCCCTCCAACTGCTCGACAACATTTTTGGACCCGTCGAACAGCACCCCGAGTACCCCTACCAGCGGGCAGCGACCCTGGCTTCCATCGGAGGGAATCTCCCCGAGGTCATCGCTCTGTACCAAAGAGCCCTTCAACACAACCCGAAACATGGCGGTGCCCTCTTCGGCTTGGCCCTGGAGTACGATAGGCTCGGACACGATCAACAAGCCTTCGAACTCTACCAACGCGGCGCAGGGCTGATCCCCTCGCACATCGGCACACTGTTGAATCTCGGACTCCTCTACGAAGACCGAAATGACTATTCACGTGCCCAGGGCGTCTACCGACGTGTCCTGGAGACCTGCCCAGACCACCACGTCGCCAAGATGTATCTTAAGGACGCAATCGCCGGTGGCCCCGAATCGGTAGACGAAGAAACCCACAAGAAAAACGAGAAACTAGCCCAACTGCTCAACATTTCGGTGACCGACTTCGAACTGTCCGTCCGATCCCGAAATTGCTTGCAAAAAATGGGGATCCGCACCCTGGGAGACCTCACGCGTGTCTCCGAACAAACACTCCTCTCGAGCAAAAATTTCGGCGAAACCTCTCTGGTCGAAATCAAGGAAATGCTCTCCGCAAAAAATCTCTCGCTCGGGCAGTATGCTCACGAGAAGCGAGAAGCCGAGCCCCCCTTGGACCTCTCGGGTATGACCCCAGATCAGCAAATGCTTCTGGACCGCCCGATCTCCGAACTGAATCTATCGGTTCGAGCAAGAAAATGTATGGTCCGCTTGCAACTCAACACCATCGGTGAGTTGATCCGAAAGACCGGCGATGACCTGCTCGAATGCAAGAACTTTGGCGTCACAAGCTTGACCGAAGTTCGCGAGAAACTCACCGGGCTGAACCTGAAACTCCGCGGCGATTGATCCGAAACCCTTCGGCTCGGCTCTCTGTCTTCTGGATTTGTTGTAATGCTAGCGAAACCCGCTACACTGTCGGTCTTCGCTCTAGCAAGACTTATCCGAAGCAATACCTTCTAGCCGTGGCTCTATGGGCATCCTGCGATTCCGACTCCCCGACCATTCCCAGTTCGATTCGCGCTTTTGGGAATCGGCCTATGTCGCCGGGGCGATCGAAGGGATCCCGAAACCCTCACGACGTTCGATTTCCGACGGGATCCTGAACTTCGAATTCGACGAAAACGATACCTGCAAGCTATCGATACCCTGGCCGACGAAGGACTATGGACCGGTCGTTCTTACCTCAACGTCCCTGAAAAGCTCAGAGACTCCCTATTCACTGCGTTTGGAATTGGCCCGAGGAACGATCCATCGGATCCGTACCCGTGCCTTTTCCTGGGAGCATATCCGAGGCTTGCGGATCCCCTCGGCCTACCATGCGTCGATGGACCAAGCCCTCGAGCACTTCGTCCAGGCGGTCATCGAAGAAAAGGGCCGCGACGCGTACGGACAACAGGCCCAATGGTCGATCGATAAGGCCATCGAGGCCTCCCGGTCCTTAGCCCGAGCTTATTCTTCGCAAGTCCTTCAAGCTCGATTGCTCGGCGGTGAAAAACTTCAAACGCTCTTCGGAGTGCAACTTCCGACAATCCCAGATTGGCATTCGATCGGCCAAGAACTCTTGCCCGCTTGCAATGCCGTGAGCGTCGACCTTGGAATCCATCGAATCGCACCTGGAGCAAACCGACTGGCAGATAACGATCCGATCTTCCAACAGCTCGACTGGGCCAAAGAGAGAGACCTTAAGGTCATCGGCGGGCCTTTGTTATCGCTTCAACAGGGCAGGTGCCCGTCGTTTATCCAGCCATCGACACCCTTCGAACAAGTCTGCTCCAAGGTGTTAAACCGTGTTGAAAACGTCGTTTCGCAATGTCTCGGGCGTGTTCGATTGTGGGATGCGAGCGCAAGCATCAATGCTTGTGCTCAGTACGAATTGAGTGACGAACAAGCCTTCCGTTTGGCCTCGGGAATTATCGGTGCGATTCGAAGCATCGACCCCAAGAGCCCGATCGTGTTTTGTATCAACCTGCCAGCCGCAGAGTACATGACTCGAAACCAACAGAGCATCGATCCTTTTCGCTTTGCGCGTAGCTTGATCCAAGTCCACGACAAAGACATTGCAGGCATCGGCCTGGATTTGAATTTGAACTGCTGGCCCCATGGGACATTGCCGAGAGATTTGATCGATTTGTCGGACATCATCGACCACTGGCAATTCCTCGAGAAATCCCTCTTGGTACGATTGACCGCTCCGCTTTCGCTCGAAAACGATCCGACGGCTTTGTATCAAAACTCCATCGTCTCATCCTGGGCCTATCCGGGCAGCCAACCTTCGCTTCAAGCCCAAGATTGCACGCAAGACACCGATCCGGATCTTTTTGGAACTAGGCTTGAAGAAAGCTCGGCGCCGGCAGTCGAGGTTCGCCCGACGGCTCTGCCCCCCAACGGCCTGGAGCTTCTTCAGTTGCTATTATCCAAGCCGAGTGTGCACGGGATTATTTGGAACCAAGCGATCGATTCGAGCGACCACCTGTTTCCCAATGCAGGTCTTTTCTCCGCAGACTCTCGGCGTCGTCCGCTCGTCGAATGCATGTCCCGATTGCGAGAGCAGTACGTCATCTAAATCCTTGTCCGCCTGCAAACCAAGCCATAAAAAAACGCCGCGTCGGAAAGATCCGACGAACGGCGTTCTAGTGATCGGATGGCGATTTAGGGACGCTTGAAGACCAAGTTGGCGGTGATTTCCACTTCGTCGTTGATCTTGCCTTTGCCGTACATCATCCCGAACTTGGTGCGATCGAGTTTGAAGTCGGCCTTGAGCGTCGCGGTTCCCTCGGCGATGGTGGCCTTGCAAGGCACCTTGACCTCGACGGTCTTGCCTAGCATGGTCATCTTGCCGGTCAGTTGCACGTCATCTTCACTGGCTGCGTTGATGGCCGTGGTTTCGAACGTGATTTTCGGATGCTTGCGAACATCGAAGAAGTCTGGGTTCTTGAGGTGTTCGGTGAGCTTCGGGTCGTCGGACCACAAGCTTTCGGCTTCGATCTCGAGTTTCATCGATCCGTTTTGTGGGTTCTCAAGATCCGCCTTGACCTCGGACTTGAACCCCTTGAATCCTCCCTTATGGGCACCATCGGGCTTCTTACCAACAAAATCGATTTTGGACTTCTCGACATCCAAAGTCCAAGTCTCCGCATACGCTGGCGAGAGTGCAAACATCGCTGCAAAAAGCAGCCCACTGAGATACTTCGTCATTTTCTACCCCATCAAAAAAAGTCGTCGAAAAACAGTCGTCACCAAGACTTCGTCGCCCCATCCGCATGGAACGCACTCGTGTTTCCACGATGGAAACCTGTTACAGTATATCCGATCGCGCCGGTCATGTAGGAGCGTCACGATTTCCCACCAACTGGATTGGATGCAACGATGCCGAAGCTTCCCAGGTCGCTCACATCGCCGAAATGGTGCTTGTTTCTGGCCCTTGCGCTCTTGGCATGGAGCACCCAAGCCCGTCATTGTTCCGGACAACTCGTCGACCTCGGCACGGTCCAGGAGGCGATGCGGATCGGCGAATACCAAAAAGCCGTCGAGATCGCTCGGTCCCAAGTGGAGAAAAAGACCTGGAACGAAGCTTGGCCACGCTTGCTTGCAGCCAACTACATGCTCCAGGGCAAATACCCTGAAGCCCTTGAGGTTTACCGAGGTTCCTTGGAACGCTTTTCCGATAGCCTTCGGCTGAAGCTTCTGGGTCATAAAATCCTGCTTGCCAACAACCTCGAACCCGAAGCTCGCGCGCTGCTCGAGGAACTCACCGCTCAAATCCAACGCAATCCTTGGCGATACTCGACCAAAGCAGAGCTTGTACCCCTCGGGGAGTTCTTCCTCCTCCAAGGCGAGGATCCCAAACAGGTTTTGAAGCTTTGCTACGATCAGGCCCTTCGATCCGACCCGAAGAATCTCGAAGCCCTCAAAGCGATCGCGTCGATGGCCCTCGAAAAGTCCGACAGCAAAGTGGCGGCCGACGCGCTAGAAAAGGGGCTCAAGCTCAGTCGGAACGACCCGGATCTTTTATTCCTCTATTCGGAAGCGTTGAGCAATTCCGATCCTGCGAAATCTCGCGATGCGCTCCAAGAAGCCCTCGGCATCAACCCAAGCCATATTCCAAGCCTTATGAAGCAGGCCGAAGCCCTCATGGATTCCGAGAGCTATCCGCAATCTCTGAGTGTGCTCGGGCAAGTCGAAGCGATCAATCCAAACCTGCCCGAACTCTGGGCCTTGAGGGCCGCGATCGCACACCTCCAAGGAGCCTACAACGACGAAGGAACCTTTCGTAGCCGCGCGCTGGTACTCAGGAAGCTCAATCCGATCGTCGATTACAAAATCGGCAAACACCTTTCGTTGCACTACCGATTTGCCGAAGGCTCCCAATACCAACAGCGCGCCTTGGCGATCGACAGCAACTTCCATCCAGCCCGCACCCAACTGGCCCAAGACCTCTTGCGGCTGGGAAAAGAACAGGAGGGTTGGGAGATGGTCGCGTTGGCTCGCCAAGCCGATCCTTTCCATGTGACGAGCTACAACCTTCAAATCCTCCGAGGGGAGCTCGCCAAGTACCAGACGATCGAGGCCCCGGGCTTGGTCATTCGTATGGAAGCAACCGAAGCGAACGTCTACGGAAGCCAGGTCGTAGAACTCCTGCAAGAGGCACGCGAAACGCTTGTCAAGAAGTACAAGGTGGAGCTTGAGGAACCCATCGTCGTCGAGCTCTTTGCCAAGCAAAGAGATTTCGCCGTGCGAACCTTCGGGCTCCCGGGAGGCGAAGGATTCTTGGGCGTGTGCTTCGGCAATGTGATCACAGCCAACTCCCCAGCGGCATTGAATGTCGAACACAATTGGAAATCGGTCCTGTGGCACGAGTTTTGTCACGTCGTGACCTTGAATCTGACCAACAACCGCATGCCTCGCTGGCTCTCCGAAGGTATCTCAGTCTACGAAGAGCGGAGGCACAGAGACAACTGGGGGGAACCCGCCAACCCAATGTACATCCAGTGGCTCCGAAGCGGCGAATTCGAACCTCCGAGCCGCATGAGCCGCATGTTCCTCGCACCGAAGTCCCCGATGCATCTTCAGTATGCCTACTATGTAGCCTCCTTGGTCGTGGAGTTCTGGGTCGAGCAATTCGGACAGGATGCATTGCTCAGTCTGCTTGCCGACCTCCGCGATGGACTCCCAATTACCGATGCGATCGCACGTCGCACCGGTAGCCTTGAGGGCCTCGATCAGGCCTTCGAACGTTTTGCTAAAGACCGAGGTGCAAAGCTTGCACCGAGCCTCGATATGACTCCCATCGACAAAGACGAACTCTGGAACACTTGGCTCGAGGCCCATCCGAATTCGTACGCAGCTCTTCACAGGAAACTCGATGAACAGATCGAGCAGAAGGCGTGGACCGACGCGATCGTAACGGCGCAGTCGCTCTACGACTCCTGGCCAACGGACCCGACGCCAAGCAGCGCTCTGATGAAAAAGATGATCATCCACCGCGAACAAAACGAAACGAAAAAGGTTCGCGAATGCTTGGTCGAAATCGTATCGCTCGACCCCCACTCGACCCCGCCGCTCGAGCGGTTGATCGCCCTGGATAAAGAATCGCAGGATTGGCAAAGCGTGGCGAACTGGTGCAAGAATTGGCTCGAGATCCAGCCCATGCGGGCTTCGGTGCTTGAAGACCTCGCGCTGGCCGGACAGAAAACCCAACAACCTCAACAGGTCGTCGATAGCCTTATGGCCCTTTCTCACCTAGATCCGTTGGACCCGGCCGAATTGAACTTCGAACTGGCCGTCGCCTACGATCGTCTGGGGCAACACCCCGAGCAAGCCTTAAGGCACTGCTTGATGGCTTTGGAAGAAACGCCCCACTACGAACAGGCATTGAAGTTGTTGCTCAAACTCAGGTCTTCGAACAACCCTTGAACGAAGGATCATGTTATCCTGAACATCCAGATCATTGAAAAATGAAAGCGGAACGGCGCAAGCCGTCCGGTGAGTCGCAGTCGACGTTTTGTGTTTTTGTTATCAAGTTTTTTTGGAGGCAGAATCTCATGCTCAAGTACCTTTTGATTTGCACGACGATGATTGGATTTCTCGGTTCGAATCTCTCCGCCCAAGACGCGGCCAAAAAAGCTGGACGTGGCGATCCAGAAACCGCGATGGTCAACCAGTTTCTCAAGCAGCTCGAACCAGCCGGATTGAGCCAAGAGACCACCACCAAGATCAAAGAGAATTTCACCAAGACGGCTAAGGAGGTCATGGCCAAGCGGAAGGCCGTGAACTTGACCCCTCAAATGCTCAAGGATAGGGCAGAAGCCAGCAAGAAGGCGCGCGAGGACGGGAAGAAGCCCAAGGAGGTTCGAGAGATTGCACTCGCGGCGATGAAGGCCAACGAGGAGCAAAAGAAGGTTCTCGTCGAAACCGAAGAAATGCTCACCAAGACCCGAATCGAAATCGGAAAAATGCTTACCGAAGAGCAGATGGGCAAACTGCCCAAGCAATTTCAGGTGAACCTCAAGGAAGCTCCGACCAAGAAAAATTCCAAGTCGTAGGCTTCATGGATGAGCACCGACCCCACGAGTTGATTACCTTGTGGGGTCGGTTCGTTGGTAAAACGCGATGCGTTACGAATAGGCCGATGGTTCGCTAGGCAACACGTCGGTAAGCACCGGTCATGTAGAACGACTCGATGGCCTCGACGACCGACTCCTGTTCGCCAGCCGTCAGCTCTGGGTAGATCGGCAGGTGAAGGATCTCCCGAGCTGCTGTTTCCGTATGGGGCAGGCATCCTAAAGAGTAGCCAAGGTCAGAGAAACACTCCTGCATGTGGAGAGGGACCGGGTAATAGACTTCGCAGCCGATCCCTCGATTCTGCAAATGGGACTTGAGGCTATCGCGTCGCCCGTGCGGGACGCGGATACCATACTGATTCCAAACATGAGTCGCCTTGGGCTGCTTCCTGGGCAGTTCGACGATGTCGTGCAATTGGCTCGCTTGAAACAGCTCTTTGTATCGTGCTGCGTTGGCGCGTCGAGCGTCGGCGTAATCCTCCAAGTGAGATATTTTGACGTTGAGGATGGCCGCTTGGAGGGTGTCCAAACGGCTGTTGATTCCGACGAGTTTGTGGTAATAACGCGGTTGCATACCGTGCGAGGCGAGCAAGCGTAGCTTCGCAGCGATCGCATCGTCATTGCAAACGAGCATGCCGCCATCGCCCATGCCCCCTAGATTCTTGGTTGGGTAGAAACTCAGACATCCGATCTGCCCCCAGGACCCAGCCGGACGATCGTCCCAAGCCGCCCCGATCGCTTGAGCCGCATCCTCGATCACAGGCAAGCCGTGGGCCGATGCAATTTGATGGATCCGATCCATCGCAGCGCACTGACCGAACAGGTGCACGGGGATAATCGCCTTGGTCCTGGCCGTGATACTCTCTTCGAGGCACTCAGGATCCATGTTGTAGGTCATCGGATCGATGTCGACAAAAATCGGTTCGGCACCTAACCTCGACACGGCGCTGGCGGTCGCAAAGAAGGTAAAGCTAGGGACGATGATTTCGTCGCCCGGTTCGATATCCAGGGCCATCAGAGCCAGCAGGAGGGCGTCGCTGCCCGATGCGCAGCCGATGGCATGGGCCGTCCCGCAAACTTCTGCAACCGTCTTTTCTAATTCCGTAACTTCCGGACCATGCAAAAAACGTCCGCTATCGACAACGCGTTCGATCGCATCGAGAAACGCTTGTTTTAAAGGTAGGTTGCCTCTGCCTACATCGAGCATTGGAACCGGTGTGTTTTTCTTCGATTCGTTTGACATTCCCAACCCCCATCCTTGGTTTACTCGTTTCAAAACCGGATCGGTACGCCCGAAAGCTATGTCCTATCGATCCTCGACCCGGGTGCAAGAGCTTAAAAAATTTCCAGGTTGAGAGTCAAGTTCAACTCCCTTGCAAAAAGCCCTTGCTAGCATTCCAACCCCAAAGGGGCGTCATGAGATAGCCCAGGGCAAAGCGAAACGTTGCCCTGGGTGTGTTTTTTCCCCAACAACCGAGTAAAATCTACGGGACCATGGCGCGCAGCACTCTATTGAACACCGACACCGAAGACCTAAAGGAGCTTCTGAGCAACGGAAAAAGCTACAGCGTTCCGCCGTACCAGCGCGACTACTCTTGGAATCAAGAGAACTGGGAGGATCTTTGGGATGATCTGGCCACCGTCGAGGCAAGCCGCGAGGACCACTACATGGGGACCATCGTCCTGGAAACCGGCGAGCGGAAACAGTTCCGAATCATCGACGGTCAACAACGTATGGCAACCCTGAGCATCCTGATTCTAGCGTGCGTGGATTACCTCTACAGTCTTGCAAACGAAGGCGTCGATGCGACCGCCAACAAGGAGCGAGCCGCACTCTTAGAGAGCAGCTACCTCGGCGCAAAAGACCCGGCAAGCCTACGCATCACACCCAAGCTCAAACTCAACGCGAACGATGATGACTTTTTCCAATTGAATCTCGCACAGCGAAAGCCTCCCCAAGGCGGGTTGCGTGGCTTGCGGGATTCCGAGCGGTTGCTCTGGAATTGCTTTCAGTTCTTCAAGGGAAAGGTTGAGGAGAAATTTTCAACCAAACAGGAAGGCCAACAGGTCGCCGCATTTGTCAGCGAGGTCGTCACCGAGCGCCTGGTTTTCATCAGCGTGCGCGTGCAGGACCAGTTGAGCGCCTATACGGTATTTGAGACGTTGAACGCTCGGGGACTGGAGTTGACGGAAACCGACCTGCTCAAGAACTACTTGCTGTCACTGGCAGATCGCCTCAGCAAATCGCAGATGGATCCGGTGCTTCGCCAGTGGGCGCGCATCTCAGCCCGGGTTGGCATTGCGAGTTTCCCGGAGTTTCTGCGGCATCATCTAAACTCACATCGCCAATACGTTCGACAGAAGCAGCTTTTCAAGACGATCAAAAGGGATGTAACCACTCTGGACGACGTCTTCGCACTGCTTGATCGATTGGAGGAGGACGCTGCGTGGTTCGAAGGCTTGAAAGACTACTCAAGCCAGTTCTGGTTGGATTACCAAGGGGCGAAAGAACAGGTAAGGGTGCTGAATCTTTTCAATGTATCGCAATACACGCCGCTCGTTTTCGCCGCGAAAGACGCTTTTACGGCGCCGAAAGACGCGGTCGAAATACTCCGATACTGCGCGATATTATCCGTAAGGTTCAACGGCGTCAGCCGCCGCAGCACACATCAACTTGAAGAGATCTACAATCGTGCCGCGTTGGAAGTCCGAGGCGGCAGGGCTAAAACCCTTCTGGCGGTTCGTCAGGCATTGCGGCCGATTTACATTCCAGACGAAGAGTTCGAGGCGGATTTCGCGGCACTGAAACTTCGCAACCGCAGTACATCAGGCAAACGCTTGCGCTATATGTTAGCCAAGATCGAGAAGCAGTTGAGCGGCGCCGACATCACCGACGAGGGAATGATCGCCACAGTAGAGCACATTCTTCCGGAGAATCCTGGCGAAGTTGGGTGGGAGCACTTCGGCTCAGAATCGCACGATCGGAGCTACGAGCGAGTCGGCAATTACTCGTTGTTGGAACGCGGGTTGAATGCGCAACAAGCAGGCAATGCTGCCTTCCAACAAAAGCAGAAGGTATATGCTCAGTCGCACTATCGGACCTCGAAGGAATTGGAGCAGTTCCCCGACTGGACTGAAGAGTCAATCGCGAAGCGACAGGCGGCCATGGCAAAAGTGGCCACGTCCATTTGGGCTTTGACTTTTTAAGCCAACCGCGGCATTCCGTGAAATGCCCATGGCGATCAACGAATCCATCGTCGAAATCGCCACCCCAGCGAACCCACCTACAATTTCAATTGCGTACGATAGACCTTCAATCAGAAAGAAGCACAGTTAGCTCTTCGGAGGTGTTGCAGATGGCCTGAGCGCCGGCTTGGACGATCTCCTCGACTTGGCGAAAGCCCCAAGAAACGCCGATAGGGAAAAGCCCCGCGCCCGTGGCGGTTTTCATATCGGTGTTGGTGTCCCCAACATAGGCGATCCGCTTGGCATGCTGCGAAATCTCCGAAGCGATCCATAGGGCCGATTGCGGGTCGGGCTTGCGCGGAAATCGCTCGCTGTGACCAACCACATGCGTGAAGGACACCCCGGGCAAGAAACGCTCGACACACCGCTTGGTAAAGTGATCCGGCTTGTTCGATAAAACCGCAAGTTTCAACCCTTGCTGATTGGCCTTATGAAGCATTTGCAAAATGCCTGGGTAGGGCTTGGTGCATCGATCCCAGCCGCGATCGTAGTGTCCTTGGTAGATCCCCATGCACCTCGCGAGCAATTGCGGATCGGTTTGGGTCTCTGGCAACGCTCTTTGGAACAGAACACTCACGCCGTCCCCGACATGTGTCTTGAACGACTCGAGCGTGCAGGTAGCTTTGCCCAACTCCGCAAGCGTCGCGTTGGCCGCGTTGGCTATGTCCTCCAACGAATCGATGAGCGTTCCATCGAGATCGAATATCACCCCATCGAATCGTTTCATCGCTGCCCCCCTGTGCCCTGTGAAGTCCCTGGTTCATCCTCACTCGCCCGACGGCTTTCAAGCTGATTTCCTGGGCCGTCTTCGGCGCCCGTTTCAAGGTTATCCTCGGGGCCTTCGTCGGGCCCAGTTTCAGGCCCGTTTTCGATGCTATCGAGGAATAGCTGTCGGATGATCATCGTCGCGTAAGCACCCCGGGGCAGTTCGAAGGCCAATTTCCAATCCACCGATTCGGAGTTTGGATCGGAACTCGGGTCGGAGGACTCCCAGGTCGACTCGAATCCGTTTGCAAACAGCAGCACCTCCCGCTGACCTCGCGAGAAGAACGTATCGCGAGGGAACTTCAATCGCAACTCACGCACCGCAAGGCCCAGTTCCGCGACGACCGACTCGAGGGTCTCGAGGGTCCCTTCGGGCCATTCGTGTTGGCGCGCCGAGGGAAGGGGCAGGGTGGTTCGCCACTGGCTTTTCCATCGGATCTGTTGGTCGGCAGTGAGCAACTGAGGCAACGAGAGCGGCCCGGATTTCGACGGCAAGCGGCGTTGGGTCTGTTGCTCATTGAAGCGGTCGATCAGGGCCGAGAGCCAGCGGTTCCAGATCCAACTTTGGAAGGCGGCAATGTAGATACTACGCAGGTCCAAACGGACCAGAGCCAACGCGCGTTTG
>JAJTFB010000091.1 GCA_021300015.1 Pirellula sp.
TACCGATTCGATGCCGCCAAGCAGACGTTGGTCCATGAGTTTGTCGATCGACTCGCCAGTACGCGCGTCGCTACTCAATCCGAAAGCGTCGTGCGCGTCATGACCATCCACCAATCCAAAGGACTCGAATTCGATGCGGTTTTCATTCCTGCGATCGACCAACCGATCGTCCGCCAAGCACCGCGACTGATCGCCATGCGCGACACTCGTACCGGTCCACCGATCAGTATCCTGCGGAATGTCAATCGAAGTCTCTATCCGTACTTGCCAATCGAATGGCAGGTCGCCTGCCAAGAAGCGAGCTACCAGCAACTGGGCGAAGCTCTATGCTTGTTTTACGTAGCCCTGACGCGTGCTCGCCATGCGCTCTACCTCTATGCGAGCCCCAACAAGAATCCCGTCAAGCAATGGGGCTCTGCTCTCCACTCGGTATTCGCCAACGATCAAAACGGCAATGAGCCAGGCGTGATGCTCTATCGCCATGGCACGCCCGATTGGGTTGAAAAGCAAGCACCTGCGATCTTGTCGCCCCAACCAGAAACCGATACCAAGCCAACCGAGACGGCCCCGCTGCGGCTGGAGCTCAGACTCGAAGACACCTTGCTGCGAAACCCCCAATGGATCGCTCCGAGCCAGCAGATCAAGCCCGCGACGCTCGAGTCGCTAGTCGGTTACTGGAAACCCGATGACAACGCAGCGACGGTAATCGGCAAAGTGATCCATCGCTGGTTTGAAGAAGTTCGGACATGGATCGAGGATTTTCATCCAGACAAAAATCAGTTGCTCAGCATCGCTGCAAGCGCGCTGACCAAGGACGAGATGATGCAGTTGCAACTCGAACAACAGGTCAAGCGATTTCTTCAATACTGCGAATCTCCCGAAATACGAAAAGTTTTTAGCAAAAAACGTTATGAAGCTTGGCACCAACCGGCCCCCTTACAACTCGATGTGACGAATGAACGCAGATTCCTCGTCTCCATCGATAGTCAGTTGATTCGAGGTGTCATCGATCGGTGCGTATTGGGGTGGGATCAAGGCCGAGTGGTTCGAGCCGAGATCATCGATTACAAGACCGACACGAAACCCGCGGGTCTTGATGTACCCACTTGGCTTGCCCAACGTCAAGAACACCATGCTTCTCAACTTCAGATCTATCGTAAGGTACTGTGCAAGCAGTTTTCGTTGCACCCCGAGATGGTGCAAGTGACACTCGTGTTGCTGAACGAAGAGCAGATCGTTGACGTTTGATTTTCCAAACGCCCTTGCCGTCTTAGTGCAACTGGGAATACAGCAGCAGATTGATCCCGATGCGGAATGCATCTTCTCGTACGTACCCTCGGCATTGAAGGGAATGCTTGCTTTCCATCGCACAACTCAAGTCGTTGGGTGAAAACAAGACAATGATCCGATCGTTCCATTCCAACGCTTCGATCTCAGCGGGCCCCTCCCTCTTGGCTTTGGCCAAGTCCACATCGCCTCGACCCGGATCGATCAGACTCACGTTGCGAAGGTCGTATCCGCCGGGGCCATCCTTGAGGAACAAGGGGTGGTCGGCTGGTAGAAGTTGCCATTTGGCATCTGGGAACAGCTTGCTGAATTCCTCGCGCATCGATTTGGTGAATTCCTCAGATCCGCAAATGGAGTCCCCGAGGACCATCCCACCATTGATGAAATGGTTGCGTAGTCCATCTTGTTCGGCTTGTGAGAAAGCGAATTTGTTCCGGCCGTGGATGTAAACAAGCGGATACTTTTCAAGGTCCGGACTTGAGGCCGAGAGCTTGGGCGTCTTGGGATCGACCATCGCTTTGGTTTCCCTGCGAAAGACCTCGATGAGGTTGCCTAGGGCTTTCGGGGTTTCGTCCCCACCGCCGCTGTGCATGATCTTCGGCAAGGTCAAGGTTCCTCGTTCGAGGACCTGGCGATTCAAATCGCTTTGAACGATCTGGACCGCCTCGAGTTTGTCTTTGAGCTCACGGCCCGTGGCATAGGCTACGACATTGAGACCAACTTTGACCGCATTGTCCAGCTCCGTAGAAACGATTTTGGAATACTGAGGTTTCGCTCCGTAAGGTTTCGAGAGTTCCCAGCGGCAAGTCAAGCTTATCGGGCTGTAGATGACGCTGGTCTTACAACAAGCGTCGATGCCGTAGAGCCAAAATCCTTCGGGCAACGCACCCGGATCGAGTCTCGCCTCGGCGCTCCAAACCGGGTGGTTCGGTGGTAGCTTTTGGAAAGGTTTGTCAAAGATCATCTCCATTTCACGACGGAACGAGACGTCGAAGGCCGCTCCGTTGCAGCCGTCTTGGGAACAGGCTTCGGCGAAGATAAATCCACCTTGGTCCACATAGTCCTTGAGCATCTTGCGTTGCTGGGCCGAAAGAACAAACTCGTCGCTACCGCTGATGAAGAGGACCGGGGTCTCAAGCAGGTCGACAAGACTAGCCCGTTGAAGACGGAGCGTTTGCCATGAAAGGTCCCGTTTCCATGCCAATTCGATATGCCCTGTGAGGTGCTGGATACTTCGCCTGTGGCGATTCCAGTCCCGACTGCTCGGTTCGGGGGAATGTTGCAAGTGGCCGATGACCACTTGGCGTTTGCCCTTGCTCAGAAATAGCAGAGCCATCGCCCGGGCCGCCGGAGGATTCAGCGCCCCGGAGCCTTGGGTGACTCCCATGAGCCGAGAGTTTTTGGGGCCGACGATTGCGTCGCATCCTTCACGGTACCAATCGTGCTCGCCGATGAATCGCTGTCCTGTAAGCCGTCCGACCCGCTCGAGTCCGTACATGTAGTACAGATACCAGTCGCCGTAACCAGGATTTTGGGTCACGGAAAAGTTCTTCGCGAGCCAATCCAGAGATTTCTCAAGGTCGTATTCCTGTCGACCGCCAGGGGTACAGCACTGGATCTGGTTGCCTTGCGCACTTGCGTCTTGCGTGGCCGCAGAATCCTCGAGGATCAGCATCGATGCGATCCCAGCACACGTCATGCTGCCACGCGGTTTGGGCTCTCCTCGGTATCCCCAGGTCCCCGAGTTATTCATTTTCTCTAGCCAGTATCTCCGACCGTTTTGGATCACCTGAGCAGGGATCTCGATCCCGATACGGCTGGCTTCCCACAAAGCCAAAACAGCGAACTGGGAATTCGATTCGTCCGAAGCGCCTCGGTCTTGGCGATAAGCCCACCCGCCATCGTCTTGTTGGGCCTGGACCAACCACTGGACATCGCGTTCGATTAATGCTCGGTCCCGACCCGGTTCGGCCGCACACATCGCCATGGCTTGCAAACTCGCTTCGTAAACCTGCATGGGCCTTTCGCCCCGAATGTAATCCAAAGCGCGAGCGACTTCAGGATCGCTCGGCTTGCGACCTGCGCTGAGCAAGGCCAGGACGACCAAGCTCGTCAGACCCGTGTTCTGGTCCTGATGGCCCTGCCAAGCACCTATAGGTCCATCCTTGGCTTGGCGATTTTGCGTACGACGAAAGTACTGAAGCAGTTCGTCGATCGCTTGCTGCACATCCGCAGGGGTCACGGAGTCCTGTCCTAATGTGCTAGCCGGACTTGTGCAAACGCTCACCAAAGAGACTAGGCAAGTACAGATCCAGGCCAGCAAACGTTTGGGGCTCAAGTCGTGCGACCTAGCTCTGTTTCGATAAGGCAGTTGTTTGGTGTTCATGGGCGAAGCATTTAGCACAGGGGTGGCTCTTCAGGTAAACCTCTTGATCGACCGACCCTTCATGATAGCTTAGATTCGATCGCCGTTGAGGTTGGCGATCAAGGCATTGACCACCAAATACCTGAACCACGGAACACACGGAACACACGGAAAAAAGGCCCTTCCGTGTGTTCCGTGTGTTCCGTGGTTTTATATCCCCGGCAATTCCGTGGTTTAACTCCTGGCAGTTCCGTGGTTTTATTCCCCTAGCCGGACGCGAACGGCTTCTTCGCTCGACTGGGCCGTGGGTACCGCAGGATTGCTCGGAAGAGGGGCCACGGGAATCCCTAGGAGGTTCGCAGCCGGTGTCGTCACACTAGGAGCCCCTTGTACGCTGGCTTGAGAGGCGACTGCCGGAGCGCCGTTCCATGCGCTGGAGATTCCGTTGGCCAAGACTCCCGCTTGCTGGTAGATACCGCTGGCTTGCTGACTGACCTGGCGCCCACGATCGACGAGTTGGTCGATATTGGCTGCTCCACCGATGCTGGTCAAGAGGTCGCGTGCGGGCTTGAGATTCGGATCGATCTTGAGCGCTTCGGACAAATGCTGTTGGGTGGCGGGAATGTTTTTGCGTTGGAAGTGCAAATAAGCCATCTGGTATTGGGCCATTGCTGGGGATTCGCACTGCGACAGTTCGGACATCGAACCAGTCGCGTCACCTGCATCGAGCAGAGCCCCGGCCAGAGCTTGCCGGTACGACTTATTGTTCGGTTGCAACTCGACTGCTTTGCTCAAGTGCGTTTTCGCCGATGCGAGATCTCCGGTCTTTGCGTAAAGTTTGCCTAGCTCCATGCAGGCATCGGCATTGCTGGGAGCCGCCTCGATGGTTTTGTGATAGAACTCGATGGACTTGCCCGATTCCTTTTGCCGGTCGTAAAGTCGAGCCATGCTCAACAAAGCGATGGCGTTTTTCGGCTCGGTTTCCAAGGCTCGCGAGTAGCTGTCGAGAGCCTTGGTGTAGTTGCCTTGGGATTCGAAGTAGTTCCCCTGGAAGACGAGCGTCTCTGGGGCGATGCTCAGAGGATTGGCCGTGGATTTGCTTTCGCTCTCAGGAGTATCCATCGATGAAGACGAAGCAGGACTAAACGGTGCGGCGATAGCGGTCTTGGTTTTGCTGTAGGCCGATGAAACCGCAGATCCCACCGATGAAAGCTGGTTCTTGACCGTCTGTCCTGTGCCAGCGATCGAGGATCCCATCGATGCAGCAGTGTCGGACTTGCCAAGTTTAGGCATCGCAAGACCGCCAAAGCGATTCGACGACTGCGAGGCACATCCCGAGACACTCAGCCCCAAGATCGCGGCCGCACACAGGCTTGCTCGAAGGGTCTTGCCACGGTCGGCTCGCAGCTTGGCGGTCGGTGCGTGATTGCCTGCACAATGTTGCTCTTGCATTATCCATTCCTTGGGTAGAATCGCTACAATCCTGTTTTCTTCACACTCGGCAGCCGCTCGGCGGTAGCTTGAGGAAAAGCCGGAAAAGATCCCCCAAGTCTCCTGGATGGAAAAATCTAATGTCTAGCGTTGGCAAGAATCCTCCAAAGCTTCCAGGAACCGGTTCGATTTTCGAAAGGACCTTCGGCGCAGCCTCTCTCGGGCAACTCTATCACTTCTGCAATCGGCTCTCGACGGGTCTTCGGGCCGGGGTCGATCCCTTGCGTCTCTTGGAAACAGAGTCCAAGGTCGGGTCGGTCAAGTACAAGGAGGCGGCCAAGGATACGGCCGATAAGATTCGCCTCGGGCACAGTTTTTCCGAAGCCATGGAGCTCCAGAGACCATTCTTCCCTCCGCTATTGATCAAGATGATCGCTGCGGGTGAAGAGTCCGGGCAGGTCGATCGAGTCCTTGGCTACATGTCGGACTACTATTTGGATCTTAAGCGAACTCGGCAAGACTTTATCTCTCAAATCACCGCGCCGGTGATCCAATTGTTGCTCGCCATCGCAATCATCTGCGGCATGATTTTCATCAATGGTTTTTTTCAGGCCGGTGGGCCGGGCGAAAAACCTTTCGATATCACAGGAGTGGGCTTGCGAGGAGGCCAAGGGGTGCTGATATTCCTAAGCATCCTCATGCTCATCGCGGTGGTGCTCGGGACCATTGTCGTCGGGGTTTGGAAGAACTGGTTTAACTGCCATCAAACGCTCGTTCCGTTTATCCGCAACGTCCCTGTGATAGGGCCTGTGTTTACGAACACAGCTATGTCACGCTTGTCGATGACCTTATCGATGATGCTCGGTGCGGGAGTCGAAGCCAAACGGAGTGTGCGCGATGCGGTCTTGAGCACCGGCAACTATTACTACATCGCCGGCTTGCCCGACATCGAATCAGGCATTGAGCAGGGCCAGGCGCTTTCGGAGAGTTTCGCGATACCCAAGCGATTGCCTGAGGATTTCATTCAGACGCTCGAAGTCGGAGAGCTTAGCGGGGCCGATAGCGAATCGCTCGAGCGGCTAGCAGGTCAGTATCGAGAAAAAGCGCAAGTGTCGCTCAAGCAGTTGGCTGTTGCGGCCGGATTTCTCATTTGGTTCATGATCGCAGCGATGATCATTACGGTGATTTTCATGGTGTTTCTGCAGTACCTTGCAATCCTTACCGGCAACCTTCCCAAGTAACTCGCAGCGTCCTTGTGTCCTGCAACTTATGCTCTCTACCGATCACCCACCTCTGGCATTGGAATTGGCTCAGGCTGGTCCTCGGCCCATCGCGGCGTATTTGCACGTGCCTTTTTGTTATCGACGATGCGGTTATTGCAATTTTTCACTCCTTGCCAACCGTGAAGATCTTCACGAACGATTCATCGATGCGATTCTCAAGGAATTGTCCTCTTTGCAGGTCCCACAGCCTGTCGAGACTCTTTTCCTAGGCGGCGGTACCCCCTCGATCCTTGGCCAAGCAGCCATGGAACGACTCCTTACAGGGATTCGGACTTGGTTGCCGATCCATGGCGATCGAGAGTGGACCATCGAAGCCAATCCGCGAGACATCACCTCAGCGAACTTGGTCCTGTGGCGTGGACTTGGGATCGATCGAGTCAGCATCGGCGGTCAATCGTTTCAGGATCGCAAGCTCGAGTCTCTCGAACGCGACCACACCGCGCAGGAGTTGTTGCGAGCCATCGAGTTGGCCGCATCGCACATGCCCCGAGTTTCTCTTGATTTGATTTTCGCCGCGCCCGGTGAGACGCTCGCGCAATGGGAAAACGATTTGCGTCAGGCCATCGGCTGCGGCATCGGTCATGTGTCGACCTACGGGCTGACAATTGAGAAAGGTGCACGGTTCTATGGCGAATTGCAGCGCCAAAAGATATCGAAAGTCGATGAGCAGATCGAACTCGACATGTACAACCTTGCGATCGATCTGCTTGGGGCTGCCGGAATCGAGCAGTATGAGATTTCGAATTTCGCTCGGCCGGGCCAAGAATGCCGGCACAACCAAGCGTATTGGAACTCCGAGCGATGGTGGGGGTTCGGTCCGAGCGCAGCGGGCTACGTAGGGACCACTCGCTACGTGAATCATCGCGCGACGCTTCAGTACCTCCGAAGGATCGAATCGGGACATTCGCCGATCCAAGAACGGGATGAATTGAGCGAAGATCAGCAAGGGCGCGAGCGATTCGTTTTCGGAATGAGGCAACGCCGAGGCGTCGCTTGGGAGGAGTTCAAGATGAGCATACCCAAGCCCATTGGCGATGAACTCGAGGCGACTTTGGATAGGCACATCGGGCATGGCTGGATAGAGCGTGCGGGAACCTATGTCCGACTGACTCGCTCGGGCTTGGTCTTGAGCGACGGCCTCTGGGGGGATTATCTGACGGAATGATCGGACGGATCGGACGGATCGGACAGATCGGACAGATCGGACGGATCGGACGGATCGGACAGATCGGGAGAAGAGGAAATCGATGAGTGCGAAATATCAAGTTTGGTGCGATGTCGGTGGGACATTCACCGACTGCTTTGTTACCGATCCGCTCGGTCAACGCCAGCGGCTCAAGGTCTTATCGCACGGACGCATGCCTGGACACATCGATCGCTGGTGCGATCCGAACGCTTGGATCGATGCTCGCTGTGTCGGTCAGCCCGAAGGTTTTTGGGCCTCGAGCAAAGTGGTTTTTTTCGATACGGATCGGCAAGCGATAGCCCAAGCGATCTGTAAGGAATTCGATGGATCGACCGGACGATTCGTCGTATCGGATTGGAAAATCCTTGGCCGTAACGACCTTGGTGGGTCGCGCAAGCAACTGGCTAATTCGATGGTAGGGTATGAATTGATTTCTGGTCTCGAAGCTCCAGTGCTAGCTACACGCTTGATGCTTCGAGTCCCATTGAGCGAACCTTTGCCGAGGCTAGACATTCGCTTAGGCACAACGCGAGCTACCAATGCCTTGCTGACGCGAACTGGCGAGCCGACTGCATTGCTCACCACCGAGGGCTTTGAGGATTTGCTTGAGATCGGATACCAGGAGCGGCCGGAGCTTTTTGCGATTTGCGTTTCGAAAAGGAGCAATCTGTACGCTATTTCGGCTGGGATTCGCGAGCGACTCGATGCTCAGGGCCGCGTGCTTGTTCCGCTGGATCTTGTGCAAGCGCGAAAGCAGCTTGAGAGTCTTCTCGATGCGGGCATTGGGTCCCTTGCGATATGTTTCTTGCATGCATATCGCAATTCGAGCCATGAGCAGCAAGTGGCCGAGTTGGCTATGGAGCTAGGTTTTCAGTGGGTATTTTGTTCGAGTCGCGTCGCGCCGGTGATCCGAGCGGTTTCACGCGGCGAAACGACCCTCGTCGATGCTTATTTGACTCCGGTGGTTCGTCGGTATCTAAGCTCAGTGCGAGACCAGTTCTGCGATGGTACGGCAAGTCGGTTTCGGGTCATGACCAGCAGCGGTGGATTGGTCGATTCCCAAGGGGCATCAGGTAAAGAGTTAGTACTATCCGGTCCGGCAGGCGGCGCGGTGGCCTTGCAGGCCATTTCCAAGCAATACAATGCACCGAAGTTGATAGGCTTGGACATGGGTGGGACATCGACGGACGTGTGTCGGATCGATGGGCGTTTGCAACTTGAGCATGAGACGATCAAAGCGGGAGTTCGGATGTGCGTTCCGACTCTCGCCATTCACACGGTCGCCTCTGGGGGTGGTAGTGTTTGTAGTTTTGATGGTGTGCAACTGAGGGTGGGTCCTAAGAGTGCCGGGTCCGATCCAGGACCTGCTTGTTACGGCCGCGGTGGGCCGCTGACAATTACGGATTTGAATCTTCTCGAGGGGCGGATCGACCCACAGGCATTCCCGATCCCACTGTATCGAGAGTACTCCACGGAGCGATTGAACGAGTTGCTCGATCAGGTTCGGGGTAATGTGTTGTTTGAGTCGATGGATGCTGAGCGATTGACCGAGGGTCTACGACGGATTGCAAACGAGCAGATGGCAGCGGCCGTTCGAGCCATCAGTATCGAGCAAGGAGCAGACCCTCGGGATCATGTCTTGGTCGGCTTTGGTGGGGCGGCAGGTCAGCACATCTGCGAAATTGCTCAGTTGCTAGACATGGATCGGATCATCGATCCTCCCGAGGCCGGATTGCTCAGCGCCTTGGGCATGGGGCTTGCTCAGGTCCAGCGGTCGGCGAACTATCCGATCTATCGGCTTTTGGGCCAGATCGATTCTGGCGAGTATGACTCAGTCCGCAAGGAACTCGTCGAGCGCCTCAGCGGCGAATTGGCACTCGAAGGTCTCGCCCCGGAGCAACAGGTTTATCGGGGCGAGGTCGAGTTGCGCTATGTGGGTAGCGAGGGTTCCTTGCGAATTTTTTGGGACGATCAACCCGAGGGATGGCCTGCTCGATTTGAAAGTGCTTACCGCGAGAAGTTCGGCGTTGTGCGGCCGGATCATCCGCTGGAGCTTACATGCTTGTGGCTTCAAGGAGGTTCGCCGGAGTTGGCCATTGGCCAAGGGGCCAATGGGGTTTCCGATTCGGGTGACAGGAATCAAGATCTACCGAGCCAGAGCGATCGTTCGATCCCGATGGTCATCGGCCAGCAGCCGGTGAAGGGGACTCGTTGGGATCGAGGATCGATACCAGTAGGGACTGCGATCGCTGGTCCGGCGCTGATTCAGTCTCTTGGATCGACCACAATCATCGATCCGGGTTGGCAAGCGGTGATGCAATCGGATGGATCCCTAAGGATCGATCGAGCGAAAAAACCAGTCGAGCAAAACCTGCAAAGACAGCATGAGGGTAAGTTCGATCCGGTCCTTCGCGAGGTCTTGGCGCAGCGGATCGCAGCGATCGCCGATCAGATGGGGATCGTGCTCGAGCAGACGGCAACGAGCGTCAATGTCAAACAACGGCGTGATTTTAGTTGTGCGGTATTCGATGCGAGAGGAGAGTTGATCGCCAATGCACCCCATGTTCCAGTCCACTTGGGCGCCATGGGTCGAACCGTTCAGGCGATGATCGAGCGATTTCCTCGGATGCATCCTGGGGATAGTTTCGTCACAAATGATCCTTACCAAGGTGGATCGCATTTGCCGGACGTGACGTTGGTCACGCCCGTATTTGATAAAAACAGTTCGGATAGTCCAGCGTTCTTTGTCGCGTCGCGAGCCCATCATGCTGAGATCGGGGGGATCGCACCAGGGTCGATGGCACCGACTACGACACGCTTGGGCCAGGAGGGAGTGATTCTTCCCCCGATGTACTGGACAGAGCAAGGAGTCGATCGATCAGAGCGAGTCGAAAGTTTGCTTTTGAGTGCTCGATATCCTTCACGCAATGTCGCCGAGAACATGGCTGATTTATTGGCACAGCAGGCGGCCAATCAACGCGGTGTATTGGCGATGCAAGCCTTGGCGGAGTCTTTGGGTGTCGAGTATTTGCAGACGATGCTCGAGTCGATTTTGGATGTGGCCAAGGCCAAAACGGTTCGCTGGATCGACTCCTTGGTCAAAGCGGAGTATCGCTTCGCGGATGCGATGGATGACGGGACACGGATTGAGGTTCGCATCACCAAACAACAGGTTACAGAGCAACAGGGTGGGATCGGGGCAGGGCCAAGCGGATCCCGTTTGGTGGTGGATTTCGAGGGCACAGGGCTTGAGTGCAATGGAAATCTCAATGCGAATCCAGGGATAGTCACCGCGGCGGTCATGTACACGATCCGCTGCGCGATTGGGGATACAATGCCACTAAATTCTGGAGTGATGCGAGCCATCGAGCTTAAGATTCCGCGAGGGATCCTGGATCCTAGGGGAACTGGTCCAAAGGAGGACTGGCCTGCGGTCGCAGGTGGCAATGTCGAGACAAGCCAGCGCATTGTGGATGTACTTTGGGGGGCACTGGGTTTGGCTGCGGCAAGCCAAGGCACGATGAACAACTTTCTGTTTGGAAACTCCCACTTTGGGTATTACGAGACGATTGGAGGGGGGACGGGAGCTAGCCAGTTTGGTCCAGGAGCAAATGCTGTGCATTCCCACATGACCAACACTCGGCTGACGGATGTCGAGGTTCTCGAGAGTCGCTATCCGGTGCGGGTGATAAGCTTTGGGGTGCGTCGTTCTAGTGGTGGCAAGGGGCAATACGAAGGTGGCTCTGGGATGGTGCGCGAGGTGATGGCACTCGAGCCGCTGGAGGTATCGTTGGTAACGAGCCGCAGGGGAGACGCTGGCCCTTATGGACTCCAGGGGGGGGAGTCTGGATTGCCAGGAGAGAATTGGTGGATAGGGACAGGGAATCAGCAGCGACGATTGGAGGGTTCCTGTCAACTTCGCCTAGAAGCAGGCGAGCGGATACGAATCATGACGCCTGGTGGTGGGGGCTTTGGATCGGTTCAACTGCGATAGCCCAGGACTGGCGGATATCGGCGTCGAATCCTACCTAGCAACTTGATTTCCCCCGTTCGTCATGTGCCTAGCGCCAAAATTTGTCGTTGGCTCAAGGTTTCTTGGTAGTGCGAGGGTGTCTTCGGAATTCCGTTGGAGAGATCCCATAGTGGCCTACAAAAGAGCGGGTGAAGCTTGATGAAGCGGAGAAGCCGAAGTCCATAGCGATTTGTGTGATGGATGAGTCGGTCTCCAGCAATGCTTTTTTCGCCAACGACATTTTGGTTTGAATCATCAGATCTCGAAAGTTGGTCCCTTCAGCCAGAAGTCTTCGCTGGATCGTGCGAGGAGATGAATTGATGACTCCTGCAAGCTCTTCGATCGTTAGCCAGCGATCTGGAAAATAGGCACAGAGGATCTCGACGATCGTCTCAAGATAACTGATCGGTGGAGGGCGTAGAAGCGAGTCGAGAGGGGGGGGGAAGCATCTTTGTTTTCGATCGAGACAATAGACTTCAGAGTTTCTTCCGGGACTTCGATGGATATAAACTTTTGTCCGCACTCGACCAGTGGGCGAATATGTTGTCGAAGCCACGCTCGACGACTACGACTAGATGAAGCTCGTATGCGACAGCGATCAGGGATAAATCCAGGAGTCAAAGCTCCGATTGCTAAACGGAACCATGAGATTTCAAATAGGTCCTGGATAAAGGTGTCCTTCTCGTGTTTGCAGGTGGTGATTTTTAACCAGTAGCTTCCCGATTCCTTCACTAGCTGGATCTGCTCATGATTGGACCTCCGCAAAAGGCTCATCCAATCCTTGAGTATATCTCGTAGCTGGCAAGGAACTGATTTCGCAATAAACCTCTTTAAATCGTAGAATACCTCGTCGGCCGATAGGCTATTGAAAAGATAGATCACGTGTTCAAAACCATTTCTTCGTACAAGGGATCGAAACATTTCGTATGCCGCGAAATGGGGTACGAAAAGGAAGGGCTTTTTCCTGATTTCGCTCGGCAGAAGCGAATCACTGCAGCTATCGAGGCCCAGCTTGTGCGAGTCGATTAATCCAAAAAATGGATTGAGATAGTAAGCCGAAATGATCGGTATCGAGGTCATGCGACTCTTCCGGGCCAGTGCCCAACCCGGTGCCAGGCACCTGCTGCGACCGGCCAGGATGCTAGCAAACCAGCCGCCCCCCACCCGGTGCCAGGCACCAGTTGACGCGACGAATTTTTTTCAAAGTTTTCCTGGTCCGTGACCAGACGTGTCACTCGAACCGAACAAACTTCTACCGTTGCAAACCACCCAAAGCCCCTAGGTTCACAGCCCATGGGCCCAGCCACAGCCTGCAACAACCTCCACACACACAAAATCGAATGATCTTTTTTGTCCTCGTATCGGCCAGCGCCTGCCCGCGCTGCTCGATCGCTTACCGAACAAGGAGGTGCTCCATGCCCCGTCCCCTTCGTGA
>JAJTFB010000092.1 GCA_021300015.1 Pirellula sp.
TCGTCGCAATCCCGCTGCCATCCTCCGGCGCGTAGACCCACTCGTGGGATGGTAGGTACTTTAAGTTTTCTGGTTGAAGTGTCATCGACTCGCTACCCTTGAGGAAAATGATCTATCCGAAAGCAGAAATCTAAACGGTATTCGCCCGCTTGTAAAACGGCAATTCCTGGACCCAGGCCCGAGAAGTCGAACCCCGGATGTCGACCTGGATCTCGGCTCCTAGGATCGCCGCGTGACGGCTAAGGTAGGCCATCGCGATCGGTTTTTGAAGCGTCGGAGAAAAGCTCCCGCTCGTCACCGTTCCGATCGGATTGCCCGCCATATCGAAACAAGCCGATTGCTCCCTGGCCGCTCGACGACCCTCGAGGACCAATCCTACGCGTTTGACTTCAATCTCCTCCTTGGATCGCTCGGCCAAGACGTCCCGGCCGACAAAGGTCCGGTCTTTGCATTGGCAAGCAAAGCCTAATCCGGCCATGTAAGGATCGATATTCTCTTCGAGCTCATGGCCATATAAGGGCATGCCGGCCTCGAGCCTTAAGGTATCCCGAGCCCCGAGCCCCACCGGGGATACCCCAAAGGCTCGGCCAGCCATGAGCAGATTTTCCCAAACCCGAGGCGCATCCTCGGCCCTTACAATCAACTCGAATCCATCCTCTCCGGTATAGCCCGTCCGCGAGACAATGCAGGGCTTGGACATCTGCTCGGTCACCCTTGCGCGATAGTATCCGAGCTCCAAGACGCTAGCAGGAAAAAGCTTCCCGCAAACTTCGATCGACTTGGGACCCTGGATGGCAATCATCGCCGTCGAATCGGTCGCGTCGTGGAACTCCACATCCGGAAAGTCCTCCAAATGGGGAGCCAACCATCGCACGATCTTGGCCTTGTTGCTGGCATTGACCACCAACAAAAAGTAAATCTTCCCGCTTGGGCTCTCCAGGCAACTGACCAAGACGTCATCGAGGATCCCGCCCGACTCGTTGCACACCAAAGAGTAACGGACCTGACCGGGCTGCATGTCCAGTACACGCCGCGTGAGGACTTGCTCGAGCAACTGATCGGCCCTGGGTCCGTCAAAACGCAACCGACCCATGTGCGAGATATCGAATACCCCCGCCGCTTGCCTAGTCGCAAGGTGTTCTGCGACGATCCCCGTGTATTGGATCGGCATCTGATACCCTGCAAAAGATGCCATCCTGGCCCCGTTTTGGACATGCCAATCGGTCAGCGCTGTTTTGTGTTCTTGTGTTTCCATAAACCTAACGTCTTAAAAAATCTCTCGCAAAAATCTTCCGCAAAAACCTTCGAATAGAAAAACTGCTGGGCGCTCAAACAGCGCAAGAGCATAAGCACATGACAAGCTCCCCACTAATGTTTGAGGTGCTCGATGAGAAACTCCTGCGAATTGGCAAACTCCGATTCCTTGATCCCAGGGAAAACCAAATCGCAACGGACCCCTTGGGCCACGCAAGCCTTGCGGAACTCGATCCCATACATCGCCGAATGGGTCGGATCGGGCTCGCTCCCGCCGTACTGAGGCTTGGACTTTTGATTCGGATACTCCAAGAACAAGGGCGGATCGTCCTTGGTCACCAACTCGATCGGCGAATATTCGCGAATCCATGGCAAGACCTTCTCGCGATTTGCCAGAAGCAGCGAGAACTCCTCCTGGCGAGAACGGCCCTGGGCTGAAAAACCAAACGCATGCCCCCCGTAGATGCTGTTGCTGATCCAATCGCGCAATTGGACCGGATCCAACGAGGTCTGCGCGCCGGTGACGGCCGCACAAGCCAACCGCGTCGACTCTCGTGCCACCGGATCGCTGCTGCTCGGCTCGGCCATGTCGTCATGCAATGCCAACCACAACGAGGTACAAGCTCCCGCCGAACTCCCCGTCGCTCCAATACGGTTCGGATCGATGTCCCATTCCTTGGCCTTCGATCGAAGGGTCTGCAAGGCACGCGCCGCATCCATCAAAGGGGCCTTGACCGGAGGCTCAACTCCCTGTTTCATCGCTTGCTGAATCAACCGATAATTGATCGCCGCGACCGATATCCCCTCCTGCAAGTACCTCTTGATCGGATTGTTTCCGTACCCGGTCTTGTCCCCATTCTTCCAACCCCCGCCGTGGATCAATATGACCACCGGCGTCGGAGTATCCGACGTGGCCTTCCAAAAATCCATGCGCTGCCTAGCCGATTGGCTGCCGTAGACATAGTCGCTGACCGTAGGCTCTGGTCGCTCGGGAGGCTTCTTGGACTTCTCCTGCGCTTTGGTTTTAGGCATCGGATCGATCGACGTGACCTGCAAATCGTCAAACTCATTCTGGTCGTCAAAGGACCCGATCCCAATCCGCCCGGCTCCAAAGGTCTTGTCGGTCGCTTGCATCAACGGCCGCTCCATGTCGTCGAAGTAAACTTGGATCAAGCCGCTCTCCAACCTACGCACCAATTTGACCCGGTGCCATCGATCGTCCCATGGCACCGGGCTTTTGTTCTCGGTCAAAGGACGACGCGGCTGACCGTTGACAATCATGATCTGACCGCTGGCCGGATCGGGCTTGGCCCCAAGATGCACATAGTAGAAATGCTCGGGATCCTGATAGCCAAAAAACACACAGCAATCCCGATGATTGCCCGTATCGAGCGTGCTTCGGACCCGAAACGTGATCGTTACATCCCCAGCCGATACCCCCTTGATCAACGCGATGTTGTGCGGACTGCGCACCTTAGGCTGATAATCGCTGACCCGCTTGTTGAGCCCAAACGTAGGATTCCCATCCTTTTGGAATATCTCCCAAGACCCCTCGTCGGTTGTCTCCCAACGCCCCGTGCCCTGCGAGAAGTCCTCTTGAAAGATCACGTTTCCTTCCACTGCCCCCTCGGGAGCTTGCTGCCCGAGAACCGACATCGAGCCGAACTCAAAACCTATCCAAAGCCCTAACCCTGCCGAAACAATCCATCGCAATTGCTTACCGATCGTACATTGCATTTTTGTAATCCTTGGCGTGGGGCTCGTTGGACGTTTCCGACATAGGACAAGTTAGCCGAACCGAAGGTACAAAACGTCTTTGCGCAACGTCGCGCAAGATCTTGCACCTTACGGATTCAACCCGATGAATTATACTGGATGGATCGATCCACTGGGCCCCTTCGAGCCTCGAATCGAATCTCCCCTTCGAAGCCGGAGTCGTCCTTCGACGTTTCTCAAGTGCCTGTATGAACCTGCCGAACTCTTACGCTTTTGCACGCATGGTCGCCCAAGGCGACCTCAAGACGGTTCATTCTGGACTGCGTCGTCTTCAACGTGGGCAATGGATCGTATGCCGCTCGGACTTCGGTCTGGAATTGGCCCAAATCCTCTCGGATACCCAAGAACCCTCCGAATCGACAACCGATTCGATCTGGGCGCAACATCCGATTGCCAATTGGGTCCGCGATGCGAATACCCAGGATCACTGGCTCTGGGAAAAACTCCAATCCCTAAACCATGATGCTGTCGGGGTCTGCCAAGCCTTCCTTAAGGACCATCATTCTAAGGATACCCTGCTGGAAATCGCCTCGAGCATCGACGGGAAGTCCGTCGCCTTTGAATTCCTCGGCGATCCCTCGGAAGAAACCAACCGTAAGCTCGACGAACTCTCGGAGATCTACCAAGCCTTCATCCGGAATTCGGAAATCTACCAACAGATCGAAACGGGCTGCGGACCCGACTGTGGTACTGGATCAGGCTCAGCCTGCGGATCGAGTCCCGACGGCAAAACCGGTTGCAGCTCCTGCTCGATCGCCAAGCGCTGCAAACCCGCTAAATAATCCAGCCACAGCCCATCGCGCGACTTCCCAAGAACACCGCTGCCAACTGGCCAGGCGAAACCCCAAAGACATCCTCTAGGAACTCCACCTCAAAGCCTCCTTGCTCGTCTCGCGTCACCCAAGCTTCGTTCGGGGCCGAATTGTACCGAAACTGAACCTGCGAGCGTGTGGGCTCACCGAGAGGGAAATCCCCGAGCCAATTGCCTTTGATCCCCTTGAGCCTTCGGCATGCGAGCTCCTCGTGCGGACCGATGACCACGCGACGCGTGATCCGATCGACGGAGGTGACATAGTACGGCGAGCCCATCGCAACCCCGAGTCCCTTGCGCTGCCCGATCGTAAAGCCCTCGATCCCGGGATGATGACCCACGACCGTGCCGTCCGAGGTGACGATCTGGCCAGAGGTGTCTAGCGAACTTTTGTTCCTGACGAACTCTGCATGCTTGCCGCTAGTGACAAAACATATCTCTTGCGAGTCTTTCTTGTCGGCGACTTTTAATCCCATCTCGACGGCCCGCTGGCGGATCTGGGATTTGTGAAACCCGCCGACAGGCAAAAGCATCCGTGGCAGTAAATGTCGCTTGATCCCTGTCAGCACATAAGCTTGATCTTTGTCATCGTCCAACCCACGATGCAGTTCCCACTCGGGCTCTGCGACTTGGGAGTCACCCGAACCGTTGGTATCTGGACGGACCATCCTGGCGTAGTGCCCTGTGGCGACATAGTAAGCATCGACCGCATCGGCATAGTCGAACAATCGCCCGAACTTGATCCAGTTGTTGCACTGCACGCAAGGGTTCGGCGTGCGACCTTGCTGGTACTCGTCGACAAAGTAGTCGACGATCTGCTTGAACTCCGACTCCAGATCCAAAGCGTAAAAAGGAATCGATAGCTTGTCGGCCACCCGCCTCGCATCGGCCGCGTCGCTTGCGCTGCAGCACCCCTGCTTGTGATCGAGTCGCCCCTCCAAGATCGGTAACAAAGGGTTTGGCTTGCCATCCCCTAACTCGCAGGCTTGACTCGACTGCTCGCCATGCCGCATAAATACGCCGATGACCTCGTAGCCTTGCTCAAGGAGCAACCCCGCAGCGACGCTCGAATCGACTCCTCCGCTCATGGCTAAAACCACCCGACGCTGCGACATATCGCTCCCTGTCCTTGCTCCAGTGCTCAGTCCGACCCGTCCCTACTTCATCAATTCTTGCTTCAGGAAGGTATACGCAAGAGCCTGCATGAATGCCGACTGCTTGTTGTTGGCTGCTCCGCCGTGCCCCCCCTCAATGTTCTCGTAGTACCAAACCGCATGCCCCTGCGATTCCATCTTGGCCATCATTTTTCGAGCATGCCCCGGATGCACACGATCGTCGCGTGTCGAGGTGGTAAACAGCACCTTCGGATAAGCCACCGAGGGCTGGACATTTTGATAAGGCGAGAACTTGCGAATGTAAGCCCATTGATCGGGATAGTCGGGATTCCCATACTCGGCCATCCAGGATGCACCCGCCAAAAGCTTGTTGTATCGCTTCATGTCCAACAAGGGAACTTGGCAGACTCCGGCTTCAAAAAGCTCTGGATAAAGCGTGATCATGTTCCCGACGAGCAACCCACCATTGGATCCACCTTGGATCCCAAGCCGCTGCTTGCTTGTGACCCCGCGAGCGACCAAGTCCTTGGCTACCGCAGCAAAGTCCTCATAAGCCCTCAAACGATTCTCCTTGAGCGCCGCTTGATGCCACCTCGGTCCGTACTCGCCTCCACCGCGAATGTTGGCGACCACATACACTCCTCCTTGAGTCAACCAAGCTCGACCGACCGTTGCGCTGTAGTTCGGCTGAAGCGAAATTTCGAATCCACCGTAACCATACAGCAGCGTTGGATTCTTTCCATCGAGATTCACATCCTTCTTGGCGACCATGAAATAAGGAACCTTCGTCCCATCGCTGCTTGTCGCAAAGTGCTGACTGATCTGCATGCCTACAGAGTCAAAGAAATGGGGCAAGCGTTTGAGCTCCTCGGGCACCTTGCCAATCGTTCCGATCGACAGCGTTGTCGGGGTCAGGTAGTCGGTCGAGGTCATGAAATAGTCATTCGAATCGTCGGAATCGACGGCCGTGACATTGACGGTCCCAAAGGCTGGAGCTCCCACCAACGGCTCGCGTCGCCATGCAGTTGGGCTCTCGGTGGTCGAGGGTGTCAGCACATAAAGGCGATTCTTGACATCCTCGAGCACGTTGATCACAACGTGATCCTTGGTCGTCGTGACGCTCGATAACGCCGTGTTGGCACTGGGCTCAAAGAGAACCTCAAAGGCCCTTTCGCCTCGAAGGAAACGGTCGAAATTGCTCACGAGCAACGAACCGGCCGGATAGGTCTTCGTGCCGAGCGTCCAAGCTTCCCGGAGCTCCAAGAGCAGGTACTGCTTGAATACACTCTTGCTGGCCGTATTGGGCGCGTCGATCTTGACCAACTCCCCGGAGTCCTTGACCAGAAAAAGTTCGTCGTTGTAAAAAGCGATGTTGCGGGTCACAAAGTTTCTTTCGAAGCCAGGGGAGTCATCATGAACGGCCCCGACCGACATGTCCTCTTGCTTCCCCTCGTAAACCAACTTGGCCTGCTCGATCGGCGTTCCCCGCTTCCAAAGCTTCGCCATGCGGGGATACCCCGAATCGGTCATGCTCCCGTCGCCGAAATCGGTCGAGACAAACAGATGGTCGATGTCGATCCATGAAACACTACCCTTGGACTCCGGTAGTTCAAAGCCATCGGCTACGAAACTCCGTGTCTTGAGATCGAATTCTCGGGTGATATTCGCGTCGGCTCCGCCTCGCGAAAGGGTGATCAAGGCCCGTTGGTAATCAGGACGCAGGAGCGAAGCCCCTTTCCAGACCCAGTTTTCGTTCTCGGTTTTCCCGAGAGCGTCCAAATCCAAAACCACCTCCCATTTCGGTTCGGCTTTGCGGTACTCCTCAAGGGTCGTACGCCTCCACAAACCGCGCTCGTTGGTCTTGTCCCTCCAAAAGTTGTAGTAGTACTCCCCTCGCTTGGACACAAAGGGGATCCTCGCATTCGAATCCAAAATCTCCAAAAGGTCCGATCGGAGCTTTTCAAAACTCTCCTCGCGCTCCATGCGATTTTGCACGATCGCATTGCGGGCCTTGACCCATTCGAGCGCCTTGTCTCCTAAGACCTCTTCGAGCCACTCATAAGGGTCCTCGGCAGCGGGCTCTGCTCGACCTGGATTCGAAGGGGCTTGGGCCATCGTGTTTACCGAAAAAATCCAGAGGGTTGGGATCGAAAGGAAGGATAGACAAAGCGTACGAAAAAACCGCGAATCGAACATGACAAAGGAAACTCCATAGGGAACGAAAATCAATTTCTCAAAGGTCGCCTGCGCGAGTCGAATCTACTTCGATTCCTCGCTGCTGCTTGCCTTGGGCGTCGGCTGCATCGTCGGGTTGCCCTCAAGTGCCCGCCGAGGGATCTTCTCGTCTCGCATCGCAGCATGATAAGCAAACGAGGCGATGATCACCGAGGACTGCTTGGCATCCTCCTCGATCAGACGCTCGTAAACATCCATGCTCGAATGGTGCGTTCGCGTGTCGTACTCGATGGGGTCTTGGATGAATTGGAAGCCTGGCAAGCCAATACCGGTAAACGACTGGTGGTCGGTCCCACCGGTGTTGGCCGAGGTGACCGTCGATGCGCCGTAATCTCCAAAGGGGGACAGCCATGCGCGGAAAATCGGACGAGCCGCCTCGTTGCCCTGAAGGTAAATTCCCCGAATCTTGCCGGCCCCATTGTCGAGATTAAAGTACGTCGAGAGCTTCTCGTACTGAGGCTTGTACTCCAAAACAGGCTTAGGGCGTGACTCCCCTTGTGCTGCAGGCGGTGGGGTTTGCAACGTCCCAAAATGTTCGGCGACATAAGCCCTTGAGCCCAGGAGCCCTTGCTCCTCGCCCGTCCAGAGGGCGATGCGGATCGTTCGACGCGGCGAAGCGCCAATCGTCTTGAGTATTCGCATCGCTTCGATCATCACCCCGCATCCGATCGCGTTGTCGGTTGCACCCGTACCCGAATGCCACGAATCAAAGTGCGCTCCGATCATGACGATCTCGTCCTTCAAGTCCGTGCCAGGGATTTCGGCGATGATATTGAAGCAATTGGCGTCCCCATCATGGTAGGTCGACTCAATGTCGATCTCGAGTTCAGGGGTTACCCCGTTTTGTACCATGCGAACCAACCGATTGTAATGCTCAGCAGCTAGGACCATCTGTGGCAAAATCGGGGGCGATTCGACCGTCCAAGGCCTTGCGCCGCGCGACATCGGACCCCCTTCGCCAGGACTTCGTAACTCCCGGCCAGGATCGGCCCGACGGGGCATCGTCGCCGACGCTACAAAGACCGTACCTCCATCCCCCCTGCCTGGTTCGAGGACCACGGCGGCTCCTTCGTCATAAGCCAATTGCCACTTGTCGGTGGTCAAAGTGCTCCCCGATAGACCACCCCGAGGCGGGGCGCTAGGAGCAGGTGCTCCAGCAGCAGGTGTTCCGGGCTCGACTCCCGGAGCCCTGCGTCGACGCGAGCCTCCCACTTCGGCATTCGCAAGATTCAATAGTTCGCTATCGGTCTGTCTTGCTCCCGGCGGATCAAACCAGGGCTTGAGCTCACGCGGCGGGCTGATCAAGACAATCGCCCTTCCCAACTTGCCACGGTACTTCTCCAGCTCCTCGGGTGTGTTGGCATCCAGATAGATCGGCGCGCCGCGAACCGTCGTCGGAGTGCTCGGAGTCCAAGCTTTCGGGTAAGCGATCAGCGAGAAGAAATTCGGAGCCACCACGTTGGCTCGATAGGATTGAACAGACCAGCCTCGACCAAAGGGCCCCCAGGCTTCCAATTGAGCATTCTCTAAACCGTACTCCTCCAGGCGTTTCTTGGTCCACTCGCCAGCTAGGCGTGTCTCGGGCGAACCGGTCAACCTCGGCCCAGATACATCCGTCAGATAACTGATCGTCTCCATGACCTTCGAGCGATCCATCCCCTCTTGCTTGATCTTCTCGACTATCTCCGTATGGAGAGTCTCTGGACTTGGCGATGGATTGCTTGCCGAAACGTCTTGAGCCCAGAGCCACCCCCCCGTTGCGCAATGCACATTGGAAACCAGCAGCCCTAACAACGCGTTTCGAACTCCCGATCGAATGTTTTGCATGATGAACCTAAAAAGAATACGAAGGATAACCAAAGCCCCAAGTATAGCTTGAATCAACGATTTGTCGGTCGGTTTTTATCGGAAACCCAACGAGCGATCGCGTTTGCCAAGAGGATCACATAGGCGGCCACCAACGCTAGGATCGCCCCGCCGCTGAGCCCTCCTCGGAGTGTCTGCGAGAAATTCCCCGCCTTAAGGCCGGTCATTAAGTCAGGCCAAAACCGCGTTTGAATCATTTGTGCCGCGGCCGTCAAGGTCGTCGTGGTTACAAAAAGCATCGGCAAAATCGTCACCCAGGCATAGCGACCTCGCCCCTCGCGGAACAACCAGGTCGTGAGCAAACACAAAGCGATCGCCGCGAGCAATTGATTGGCGATCCCAAACATCGGCCAAATCGTGTCGATCGAACCGGACCAAATCAAACTGCCCCAACCCAAAGTCACCAATGCGGTGCTCAACCACACCCCCGGCCACCACTCCATCCGCTGGAATTTCGGGTGGATATTCCCTAGCAGTTCCTGCAACAGGAATCTCGCGATCCGCGTTCCGGTATCGATCGTCGTCAAGATGAACAAGGCCTCGAACATGATCGCAAAATGAAACCAGTACTTGACCAACGAATCGACCGATCCGCTGGAAAACATGCCAAAGGCCTGGGTCATGATCTGAGCCATCCCGACGGCTAAAGTCACGGCACCACCGGTCCGGCCCCGGAGTGTTTCCCCACCCACCTGCGCTTCGATTTGGTCCAGATGGTCCACGTCGGCATTCATTTTCGCTAACGTCTCGGCATACTGATGCGCCTTGGACATGTCGATGTTGATCGCCCAATAATCTCCCTGCGGCAACGACGCCGCAGCGATCAATGCACATACGGCGACCAATCCCTCGAGCAGCATCGATCCATAGCCGATGAGCCGCATGTCCTTCTCATTATCGACCATCTTGGGCGTGGTCCCCGAGGACACCAACGCATGGAATCCAGAGACGGCCCCGCACATGATGCAGATAAACACAAAAGGAAAAATCGCGCCGTTGAAATAAGGCCCACCGCCGTTGGCAAAGTAAGGATTGATCGCCGGTGCCTGAAGCTTGGGGTTGGCCACCAATACCCCCAACATCAAAAGTCCAATCGTCCCTATCTTCAAAAACGATGACAGATAGTCCCGAGGACAGAGCAACAGCCAAACAGGTAAAATCGATGCGATAAACCCATACAAACAGATGGCTAAAATGATACCGTTGCGGGAAAACAAAAAATAAGGCTCGATCGCCGAACCCTGGACCCACCCGCCTGCAACCGTCGCAAACAACACCGCAACGGCTCCGATGATCGAAGCCTCGATGATCCTCCCTTTGCGAAACCGATACATGTACCACCCAACAAACAACGCGATCGGAATCGTACAGGCGATCGTGAATGTTCCCCACGAACTCCCACGGATCAACTCATAGGCCTTCTCAGGCACCCGAAGCACCGCAGTCGTCGGGTGCGATTCCGCCTCCGGTACCTCGATCACAAACGCTTCACTTCGTACCAACTCCGTGCCGTTGGGATATAGGACCTTCGATCCGGCTGGGACCTGATAAGTCACCGGACCAGAACTCTGAGCCTGCGGAACCATCGAAGAACCCGCCTGGATCGTACTGCCTGCATACAAAGCCACGCGCTCTCCTCCGAGCGCCTTGACCACCACAACCCCTAGACCCGACAAGGCGATGATGACGATGAACAAGATCGATACCGACGTCAAAAGCCCGAGCCTCGGTCCCAAAAGACTCTTGGCAAGGTTGGCAAGCGATTGGCCCCGATAACGAACACTCGCAGCCAAAACCAAAAAATCCTGAACCGCACCCGCGAGGCAAACCCCGATCACCAACCAAATCAATCCAGGCATGTAGCCAAACTGCACCGCCAAAACCGGTCCAATCAAAGGTCCGGCCCCGCTGATGGCCGCAAAATGATGGCCGAATAAGATCCAACGATTCGTCGGATGGTAATTCTGTCCGTCATTGAGCTCGTGGGCAGGGGTTCTTCGCCCCGAATCCAACGACGCGACACTGGCCGCCAAAAACGCGCTGTAATAGCGGTAAGCTACCGCCATGACCGCGAGAATCCCCAAGAGAATCGGCATGGAATGCATAAGCTTCGATGATTCCTGTCTGTTTTACGATTAAAGAAACTTCGCGGGTCGCTTGCCCCTCTCCAAGCCTTCGCTAAATTATGGAGTTCATGGCTGCATATCAGCTTAGCAATTGCGTCCCTCGTTGTGGTGCGTCCTGGACAAAATCCACACGATTTGAGACCCGGTGAAGAAGGGTAGACCGATCCGGGTCCCATGGGATTCTGTGCGATGCGCGGTGTGCAGAAGCGTTTCTCATTTTCTGTTTTTTGGAAGGAAGAGTTAGCTAAATGTCTTCGGATAAAAAATTCAAACTCGAGTACATTTGGTTGGATGGGTATCTACCCGAGCCCAACATGCGCAGCAAGACCAAGGTCGTCGACAAGGCTCCCACGAGCGTCGCCGATCTTCCCATGTGGGGGTTCGATGGAAGCTCGACTCAACAAGCCGAGGGCAGAAGCTCCGATTGCTTGCTCAAGCCAGTAGCTCTCTATCCAGATAGCACCCGTACCAACGGATTTCTGGTCCTCTGCGAAGTCATGCTCCCCAACGGCGAGCCCCATCCATCGAATTTCCGCGCGACGTGCGATGAGATGGCCGACCTTTGGATCGGTTTCGAACAAGAGTACTTCTTCTACGAAAACGGTCGCCCTCTGGGCTTCCCCGAAGACGGATACCCAGCCCCCCAAGGCCCCTACTACACCGCAGTAGGCCACAAGAACGTCGGCGATATCGCTCGTACCGTCGTCGAGGAGCACATCGATATCACCCTCGATGCAGGGATCAATCTCGAAGGAATCAACGCCGAAGTCGCCAAGGGACAATGGGAATTCCAGATCTTCTCCAAAGGCTCCAAGAAGGCCGGAGACGACATGTGGGTCGCTCGGTACCTCCTGGTCCGATTGGCTGAGAAGTACGGTCTGGATATCGAGTTCTACTGCAAACCGATCCGAGGCGACTGGAACGGTTCGGGCATGCACACGAACTTCTCGTTCGACAAGCTCCGGGATGTCGGGGGCAAGGAGTTCTTCGAGAAACTCATGGCCGCTTTCGATAAGTATCGCGACGAGCACATCGCTGCTTACGGCCCAGACAACCATCTTCGCCTGACCGGTCTGCACGAGACCCAGTCGATCGACAAGTTCAGCTACGGCGTGGCCGACCGCGGTGCTTCGATCCGTATCCCCCACAGCTTCGTCAACTCAGGCTACAAGGGCTACCTCGAAGACCGTCGTCCCAACTCCCAAGCCGATCCGTACAAGATCCTCTCCCGACTGGTCAAGACGATCAAAACGGTCCTCTAATCCGATTCGGATAGAAGCCCCAGTTGGATCGAAGACCCAGTTGGATTGAAGACGTAGTCGGATCGCTCGACTGCGAAAATCCCCTAAGACACCTTCCTTTGGAAGGTGTCTTTTTTTTGCCCCAATCAACAGGCTTTTCGGGTCGCGTGCTCAAGCTGGCGATTGGCAGATCGCTTCGGTAGTTTCCGCTACAGTGAGGGTGAGGAGTTTGGAAATGATCGAAATCAAGTATTCCGGTGACGCCCTTTGGGACTCGACGGGCCAGATGCCAAAGCTCGCGATGCAGTGCGTGTCGTATTTGCCGGAAAGAAGGTGCGAGAGGAGTATTCGGAGGCAGTTCCCGATATCGACCAATTTGAATGGATCGAAGATGCTCGCACG
>JAJTFB010000006.1 GCA_021300015.1 Pirellula sp.
ATTGAGGAGGCTGGAGTAAAGACGGAACACCGGGAAGTTTAGGAAAAGGGGGGGCGGGAGGGCATAAAAAAACCGGGCTTGGATGACCAAGCCCGGTTAGAGATTTTAGAGATTAGGATCGTCGGATCCGACTACTCGATGCTAGCAGCATCCCAAAGGTCGCCAGCGTCCCTGGTTCCCATCGCACCCCAAGCACCGTAAGGGGTTGGAAGGTTGGAACGCAGACCGTCTTGGCCCAAGGGTGGATCTCGACCGGCATCGCCGGCGTCGACCGAATTGGGGATGAAGCGAACGTTGTTGTCGCCGAAGCAGACGTGAGCACCAGCGCCGTGGTAGCTACTTGCCGAGAAGATACCCCAGTCCCAGTCGCCACCACCTGCGTTGCAGGAAGCGCGGTTTGGTGGGAGGATCGTGGTAAAACCGCTGAAGGATGGGTGACCATCGCCCCAGCGCATCCCGCGCCAGTGACCGCCGGGAGTTCCGCCGACGTAGCGATCGCCTTGGGCGGAATTTCGGCAAGCGAGAACGCCGGTGCCTGTATCCATACCGCCCATGTTGACGACCATACCGCCTTGGATGCGGAACTTACCCTGTCCCCAGCCGAGGTTTTGGCTAGGGGTGGTACCGACTTCGCCGAGGATCGCCGTGTAAGCTAGACCGTCGGTCGCTTCGGCCATTCTCCGCTGGTATCGGCCTTGGAACATACCGCGGTTGGCGGCAGGGTGGCTAGCGATATGGTTGTTTTGGGTGGTATCGCCATAGCACATGGTGTAGTTGGTACGAGCCTGACCATCATCACCCCAGTTTGCGTCAATGTTCATCTTGCCTGGGTCCGAGGGGCAACGCAGGTTAGGAACTTGAGTTCTCCAAGGGAGGTAGGTTCCGTTAGGACCCATTTCCCAAGGGTACAGCCAACCGTTGATTGGGTTTCCGACCGGGGGTCGATACGGGAGGGTGAATATTTGGGTGTAGAGTTGTTGCTGTTCCATGTAAGGAAGAGCCATCAACGTTCCGGACCATCGGTTGACCCCTACGCGACCTACGCCGACGTTTTGGTCCTGACCGGTTCCGCCGGGAGCTGGTCCGCCGTGTCCTGGTGGGAACTTCTTGTAGGCAGACTCATAGTTCAAAAACGCCAGACCGACCTGACGGATGTTGTTGCCGCAAGACATGCGTCGTGCAGCTTCGCGAGCGGCTTGAACCGCTGGTAGCAACAGGCCCACGAGAACGCCGATGATCGCGATGACCACCAGGAGTTCCACGAGCGTGAAGCCATGGACATTCCTACGCTTCATGAATAAAACCCTTCGGAAAAAAGGAGAACAAAAAACTCCGCCACAAAATGCGGCTATCATCCCATATTTCTAACTCGAACTGTTCTACCGGACAAGACTTAGCTTTGTTAACCGATAGATTTTCGTGAAGATTTTCAGGCTTTGTGAGGTTTAGCTAGATTTGCTAGGTTTTTAAGGGCGTGAAATACCGCTTTAGTGCGGTTTTCCGTGGGCCCTCGTCGAGAGTCGAATTGGGCGAAACATGCCCCCTGCTCCTTGCCAATCCTCGATGCGGATCGAAATCGATACGATTTGCCCCCCTTTGATGGTTTCTGCAATCAGGAAACTTGCCTTTTCTTCCAATGCGTTTGTTCGAGTTTGGCCAACTAGTCCCATCGCAGCAAAAGGGGAATTCTCCAAGGACCCAGACGACGTATCGGGGTCTCGGGCCTCGGAGTCTTCGTGCCGGATCTCTCGAAAGGCAGATTGGGTCCCTGTCCTATCGATCCGGTGGATAGACTCGGGGTTTGTAGAATGGTTTGGCGAATTTTCTCGGATGCCGATTTCCACATCGTCGCGATGGGGTTGATCGACATCCCAAGCGGCCGGATCGGGCAGGTTTTCACAATCCGTCGAAGCGGACACCTTCGTGGCTTTCAAAGGTGCATCGAATTCGCCTTGGGAGGGGAGATGTCGGCACATTCATTGAGTTGAAATACTCAGAGCCACGGCCAGGGTAGCAAGTTGGGCAAGGGTTCGGCTTGCTGATGTTTTCATAAAGGTTCGCCGAGGTGGTTTCTTTGTCGAAGGGATCGGTTTAAACTGGACGAGGTGGGTTGATGTCGCGACCCGTCGATTTGGCAACATCTTTTTTCAGTCTTCGAATACCGTTCGTGCAACCGTCGTATCTGACACGACCGATGCTCGATGTTCGTTAAAACTCCTTTATTTGAGCAGAGGCCTCTCCGTATGACTTATCGTTTTTGGAAAACTTCGTGGTCCGTTGCATTGGTACTTGGGTTTGCAGCAGGGGTGCCGGTCCTAGCTCAAGACTCCACGACCCCAGCCCCGACCAGTGGGGCGACTAGTCAAGTTCCCGTGGTTGCCAAGCCTGTCTCGGCCGAGCAATTGGCACTGGAAACCGAAGCCGTCAAGGCGGTCAAGCAGCTTACCGATGCCTTCAACACCGGCAATGTCGATTCGATCTCTGCGGTGTTTCTTCCCGATGGCGAGTTGATCGACGATTCAGGAACGGTGCATCTTGGGCACGAAGAGATCAAGGCTTTGATGAAAGCCTTCCAGGAGGCTTATCCAGGTGCCAAGACCGAAGCCCAAGTCGAATCGGTTCGAGGGGTTGGAGGATTGGTCTTGGTCGATGGCACGCGAGTGATGACCGACAAGGAAGGCAAGAGTCTGTCGGTTCTGCGGTTTGCCACCATTTGGAGGAAGACCGATGCGGGATTGAAGCTCGCGTCGCTTCGCGACGTGAGCGAAGCGTTGCCACCGACACCCCATGAAGCCTTAGAGGGACTCTCGTGGATCGTGGGCGAATGGATCAATGAATCGAGCGATGCGAAGGTTCAGATGAACTATCGCTGGGATGAGAGCGGAAACTTTATCGTCGGCGATATCCTCATTACCAGCGGTGATCAAACGATCATGAAGAGCTTCCAGCGGATCGCTTGGGACGCCAGTCAGGGCAAGTACCGCTCTTGGACATTTGACTCCGACGGCGGGTTTGGCGAAGGGGTCTGGACTGCGACACCGAATGGTTTGGTCATGCAGAACAGCGCTGTCAGTCCAGATGGGGTGCGTGGAACCGCAACGGTCAAATTGTTATCTGATAATAAGGACCGGTTCACATTCCAAGGCATCCATCGGATGAGCGAAGGGGTCGAATCGCCCGACTATGAATACACCGTGGTGCGCAAGCCCCCGGTTGCCAAATAGAGTTGCAACTTGGGCTTTGCCGACGATTTGTCATGAAATTTCCCGATGCTTGTGGTCCCAAGTGGCACAAGCTCGAATAATCGAGGGAGCAAATTCCTCGCACAAGAACCGATAGGCAAGAAACAGGGTAGAAAAGGTAGTTCAAATGAAGCGTAATGGATGGATAATGCGTTGGTTGTATCCGGCTGCCTTGGCAATCGGTGCGATGGGTTTCGTCGGCCCGATCGATTCGGCGTCGGCACAGATCCGAGGTGGAGGTGGAGGCCGTGGTGGCGGGGGCTTCAGTGGCGGCGGTGCTCGACCGAGCATGGGGGGCGGTGGACGTCCTTCGATGCCTATGTCGCGACCTGCTCCGCAGATGCCTACGAGCAGACCGTCTTTTGGGAACTCGATGCCCCAATCTCGCCCAGCAGGCCCATCGGCAATGCCAGGCAATACGAGCCGCCCGAGCGGGAACATGGGCTCGAGCATGTCTCGTCCCATGCCCGGCAATATCCAGCGTCCGAACTCCGGATCTGGAATTGGCAACAGCATCAATTCAAGTCGACCGAGTCTCGGCGGTGGGATGCCCACGACGCGACCGGCCCCAGGCGGAATCAACCCAGGCGGAATCAACGCTGGTTCCGGTGGCTTGAGCACACGTCCCTCAACGCCTTCGGCTAGGCCATTGCCCGGCAATCTAGGGGGCACAAGTCCCTCGACGCGTCCGAACGTCAAGTTGCCAAGTTCGATGCCATCGACGAACCGTCCCTCAACGCTCCCTGGAACCGTGGGGCCATCGACGCGTCCTGCGCCGCTCCCTGGAAACGCGGGTCCCGCGACTCGTCCTTCGACGCTCCCTGGAAACGTGGGGCCATCGAATCGTCCCTCGACGCTTCCTGGGAATTCTGGTCCTTCGCTCGGCGGCTTGAGCCGACCGGGTGGTCCGGGCGTCTCGACGCGTCCTGCACCCAAGCCAGGCATCCCTGGCTTAGGGGGTAACGGCCAATTGACGACCAAGCCCGCTCCGGGTTTTGGCGGGAACATCGGCAACGGCAATAATCCGAATGGCAACCGACCGAACATCGACGGCAACCGGCCAATCGGTGGCCCAAACCGACCCAATATCGGCGGGGAGAATCGTCCAACGACCAAGCCCAATCGACCGACCATCGGAGGTGGCAATCGGCCCGGCGGTGTTCAGACGCTTCCAGGTGTTGTCGACAACGGCAACCGACCCGGTGGTGGAGGCAGTTGGAACCGTCCCGATTGGAACGGCAACGGCAACAACTGGGGCAACGGCAACAACAACTGGGGCAACGGGAATAACTGGGGCACAGGCAACAACAATTGGGGCAATGGGAATTGGGGAAACAACAACAACCGGCCCAACTGGAACAACGGCAATACCAACATCAACGTTAATAACATCAACAACAATAGTTGGCACAACAACAACTACAACCGCCCGTTCTGGGACTCTGGTTACAACAATAACAATTGGGGTAACAACTTCGGGTATCGTCCTGGATACAACAACAATTGGACCAACGGCTGGAACAACCATTGCATCCATCCGCACTACCAAGGTTGGTACAACGGTTGCTGGTCAGGCTACTGGGGCAGTTCGTGGTACTCGCCGATTGTTTGGGGCGGCATTGGTTGGGGGCTCGGCTCGCTGAGCACCGCAGCTTACACCAATACCTTTGCTTACTCCAACCCCTACTACGTCGCACCCGTTGTGGGAGCTGCACCTGTTGCAGGTTCGGTGCCTTACGATTACTCGCAACCAGTGGTGGTCAACAACTACATCACTGCAGAGTCGCAAGGCTCGACGGCTTCGTCGACCTCTTCTCCGGTCACAACGGCCAACCCGACATCGAGCGCCAAGATTGAAGAGTCCTTTTCGGACTTTGATCAGGGTCTCGCGTCGTTCAAGGATGCGAATTACCAAGCGGCATTAGGTTCGTTCAACAGTGCGTTGACCAAGAACGGTGGAGATCCCGTGGTCCACGAGGTTCGCGCCTTGAGCCTCTTTGCATTGGGCGACTACAGCAACGCAGCGGTTGCACTCAACGCGCTGCTCGCGTCGGCTCCTGGGATGGACTGGACGACCATGAGCAGTCTTTATGGAAACTCCGACGACTACACCGCCCAGTTGCGCAAGCTGGAGGAATACTGCAAAGCCAATCCGAAGAACCCCGCGTCGGCTTTCGTGCTGGCTTACCATTACCTAGTCATCGGCCAGAAAGATTCAGCGATTCGCGCGTTGAAGGTCGTGGTTGAAAACCAGCCTAAGGACGTGACGGCCAAGCGGATGCTCGAAGCGCTCGATCCTAAGCCGATCGAAGCCAAGGTAGCCGATCCGAAGGCCCCCGCAGCACAGCAGGCCGAGGAGTTGGCCAAGCCTGCCCCAGAGGTCGATTTGGTCGGTAAGTGGCAATCGGTGTCTGGAACGACGACGATCGATCTTGAGATTTCCGAGGAGTCGACTTTCAAGTGGAAGGCGGCCGAATCGGGCAAGCCAGCCGTTGAGTTGTCGGGCGACTTTGGGACCAACGGTTCGGCGGTATTGATGGAGACGAGCGACAAAGGTTCGCTTGGAGGTACCGTCAAGAGTCTCAGTGCCGAAGAGTGGATTCTCAATCCACCGGGAGCGACCGACGACAACGCGGGCTTGAAGTTCAAGCGGGTCAAGTAGACCTGTAGGCTTGATTCTTTAGAGTGTCGAGTACCCAGGGCGGCGCTTCGCTTTGCCCTGGGCTATCTCATTATGCCCCTTTGGGGCTGGGGATCGATGGTTCATCGCCGTCACCTGCAAAACGGGTCGCAGACCCTTTTACGGGCGGAGAGACAGCAGCGTAACACCGTAGCACGGTCCTCCGAGGACCGTGCTAGGACGCTAGATCAACATCTACACGTAGCATGGGCCTCCGAGCCCGTGCGTGGCTTTATCACTATTCGCGCACGGCCTCGGAGGACCGTGCTACGGTTGGGAGCTGTGCTACGGCGGAACGGTGCTACGGCGTACCCAGGGCGGCGCTTCGCTTTGCCCTGGGCTATCTCATTATGCCCCTTTGGGGCTGGGGAGCCCCCTTTGGGAATGGGGAATGGATAGCTTATTCTTACAATTCAACAGCCTGAGTAGCCGCAAGTTCTGCCTTCCGCCGGGGCGAGCCCGACGGAAGGCTCATCCGATCAAACGGGTCGCAGCCCCGTTTTACGGGCGGAGATCAAACGGGTCGCAGCCTCGTTCTACGGGCGGAGAGCGAACGGGTCGCAGCCCCGTTCTACGGACGGTGAGCAGACGGGTCTCAGCCCCGTTATACGGGAGGAGAGCAGACGGGTCGGAGTTAACGGGGGCAAAGAAACCCGTGCCTAAGCTCAGGAGAAAAGAGGGCTTAGGGATAGTAGCGAAGGCCGGACTCGAACCGGCGACACACGGCTTATGAAGCCGTTGCTCTAACCGACTGAGCTACTTCGCCATTGATTGCTCGTATAAAATAAACCGACTCCTTCCTGCTGCTGACAAGCCTTGTTTGCCCGCCAAAGCCCGAGCCGAGCTTGGTTTTGGAAATTGTCCCAATGGCAGAATCCCACCAACCGTTCTGTTCGGTTACAATTCCATGCAGTTCTTTCCGAGATGCCCCATGTCCGTTCTTTGAGTCGATTGTCGTTTTGCTCCGAGGAGTGATTACTATGGGCTTTCAACCAATGACTTTCGCGGGTTTTGGGGTTTCCTATCCCCGATTTCTCGCTTCGCTCCTTGTCCCCCTGCTCCTGCTAGCGACCAACGTCTCGTTGGCTCAACGTCCTGATGCATCCCGAGGGGCCTTTTCCCAGGTGGATAAGGACTTCCCACAAGTCGCCGATGCGATCGCTTCGAAGGACCCGAGCGCTGTGAAAAATGCGTTTGAAAAGCTCCCTTCGAACGCCCAACAACGGCTCCTGACGGTCCTCCACGCCCAACGCATCTTGCCTCGGTCTTCCTCCCCTAATTCTTCGGGCTCGGGTTCTTCGGGCTTCGGTTCTGCGGGAGTTGCCCCCGCTGCTACCGGACTCCAAGAGCGTCCTGTGCCTGGTGCGGGAGGAGGGGCGATCGCGAACTACTCCGAATTGATGAGTTTGATCGAATCGACCATTTCCCCGGATGTTTGGCTCAACGCCGGCGGGACTGCGACGATGTCGCCGTTTCGCCAAGGGGTTCGTATCACCACCGATGGGGTGATCGAGCGGATAAGCAACGTGAAACAATCCGGTGCGCCGAAGCTTCGCGCGATCCCCGATGCGCTTGCCCAGGGGGAACCGATTGCCGTCGGGCTCGACGAGCTTGGGGATTGGCAAACACCCACCTCGCTTCGTTGGATCTCGCTGCGGATGCTCGACGATCAACTCCACTCCCAGGTCGAGCAAGGAACCCGTAGCCCGATCGCTGCGGAACTCCTCGGGGGCTTGTGCCGCATCGACTATTTGGCTTGGGACCCAGCGGCCAACGATTGGCTCATCGGTGGACCGGCCGGGAATCTAGCTGCGAGTCGGCAAGGGGATTTGCTCCATCGCGAACTGAAACTCCCCCCGGTCCTGCTCGAGGATCTCCTGACGGTCTCGCATCATGTCCTCCATGCGCGTGGGGAGTTTGGGTGCTCGATCGATCCGGACCCTCAGCGGCTGATCGCTGCTTACAAAATGGCCAATGAAAAGGCCTCCATAAGGCTTCTGGCCCGCGACCCGGAGACTTGGTCGAACCAATGGAAGCAGAAGCTCGGTTTTCAACAAGCCAATGTCGTAGGGATCGCGCAGGATTCGCCTACCGGATACGCTTTGCTGATCGCCGATGCCCACATGAAACGTCTGGCCTTTGGCCTCGAGACGAGCGTACAGGGTTTGGCGAATTATTGGTTGGAATCCGACCGGCTCGGATATGCCCAAGAGCAATCGATGGTTCGATGGTGGTTCTCGATGTCGCAGTCGCGAATCGCTTTTGATCCCGAGGCGAGGATCTATCATTTCCAAGGCTCGAACGTCGAGGTTTTAAGCGAGAGGCAAATGATGCAAGCCGATGGGACACGCAAAGCTTCGGCCGCTCCGGACCGGGCCGCCGATGCGTTTGCCAAGAATTTCACAAGCCAATTCGAGGCACTGCAGAGGGCTTACCCGATCTACGGCAGACTGCGCCATATCTTCGACTTGGCCGTCGTGATGGAAATCGTCCGATCCGAGGCCTCGAAAGTCCAATCGCCCCCCTACCGAGTCCTAGGTAAGGCGGAGTATGTGCCTCACCTGGAGTTCGCACCGAGGCAAATCGACTCGATCGTCGCAACCCGGAAACGCTCCGACGGAAGCATCTCGGCGATCGTCAGTGGGGGTGTATCGATCGAGCCGAAATCGGTTATGAACAAACTCCGTCTCGACGCCGATTTGAAGAACCGTGTCTCGTGGGAAACCTCCCCCGGTGAACTTTCGGAATCGAAGTCGGCTTGGAACTTTGAAGCGAGTTTTTGGAAGTAACTCTGAAAGCCGGAAAGAGCCCCCATGCAAGGACGCGAGAAAACGGAGCGGTGGACCCAATTTGAGTCTTCAGCGCAAGACGCAAGCGACTCCGAGCAAGAAGGATCCGAGTTTGTTTCCCTCGAGGAGTTAGGGAGTCTCTACGCCAAGGCCTTGCACGGGGAACAACCCGCATCGGAGGCTTCGAGGAGCCAGCCTGCGACGCAGCCATCGAATTTTGATTTCCATGGGGCGATCACGATCCAAGGCGAAACCGACGGAGTTCCGGTCTCGATTGGCTCGATCATCGAAGCGTTGCTTTTCGTCGGGACCCGAGATGGCCAAAGTGTATCGCTAGAGCAATTGTCTGCCGCGATCAAAGAGTTTTCTCAGGAGGAGATCCTCCACGGCATCGAGGTACTGGATGCGGATTTGGAATCACAAAACAGCTCTGTGCGAGTAAGCAAGCATGCCGATGGTTTTCGGCTTTCTCTTACGCCAGAGCTTGAGGCCCGCATCGAGGAACTCAAATGGGGTGCCCCCAAGCAGGCTGTGCTATCGCAGGCGGCCGTCGATTGCCTTTCGCTGGTGGCTTATCAGCCTGGAGTGCAGCGGGAGGATCTCGAAGCCCAGCTCGGACAGACCGTGGGTGCCACGATCTCGCTTCTGCAGCGTAGAGGATTGATCGCGTTCGAAGGGGGTGGATACCACACGACCGATCGCTTTTTGGAGATTGCGGGGATCGACACGCTCGAGGATTTGCCCAAGGCGGATGATTTGTAAGCGGATGCTTTCTTCATCCTCTCCGTAGGGCAGGTTTCCAACCTGCCCTACGGAGAGGATGAGGGTCCTAGGGTACCTACGGCCACCGAGGAGCCTTGGAGGGCGGCGTGCAGGGATCGTTCGCGTTGTCTGGGGCGTCCGTCTTGGGCCCAGCATTCGGCTTCGTAGGTCAGCCGGTGGATCGCTTGTTCGACCCAATGGCGATGCTCTTCGACCCCTTGATCGTCGAGTTTGCGGGGTATCGACAATCTGGGGCCCAGGATCATGCGCGCTCGGGAGCCTGGTTTTGGGACGGCGAATCGATCCCAGGTCGGGGCGCGGTAGGGGCGGTCGTATCCGATCCCGACGGGGATGATGGGGACTTGGAGTAGCGAGCTGAGTTGGATGGAGCCTGGGGCCAAGACTCTGCGGGGGCCTTTGGGTCCGTCTGGGGTGACGACTAGGCTGCTGCTTTGATGTTCTTTGCGGTACTGGAGGATCGCCTTGAGGCCACCTTTGGTGGACGAACCGCGGACGGTATGGTAAGCGAAATCGCGTGCCATCCAGCCGAGCCAGTTGGCATCACGGTGTTGGCTCACAAGCAGGGTCATTCCGAAACGACTTCGGGTTACAAAGGGCAGGAGGATATTCTCGTGCCAGAACAGGTAGAGGGCCGGTTGGGTGAAGCGTTCGGTCGTCACATCGGTGTCATCGGCGTAGTCGGCTAGGCGTGCATCGAGGGTTCGGACCAACGCTTGGAGGAATTTCCCGGCCATGAAGGCCACCGGACGTAGGATTCGCTGACTCACTTGGAATAAGGCTCCTTGCCTCTACCTGCAGGTCGATAAACTTAAGCCGGACGATGAAAATCCGGCGTCGGTATTAGGGTTCACGCGAAATCGATTTTGACGGTGCCGTGGAAGACATCGACTGCGGGACCTGTCATGAAGACATGGTTGGAGGTTTGGTCCCAGCGGAGCATCAGATCGCCGCCGGTAAGGTGATTGAGGATGGTCCGATCGGTACGTTCGGTCAGGACTCCCGCGACGCAAACTGCCGAGGCGCCGGTACCGCAGGCCCAGGTTTCTCCGGATCCACGTTCCCAGGTCCGCTGACGGACTTCGCCTCGAGCGAGAATTTCGACGAATTCGACATTGGTTCGTTTTGGGAATCGCGGATCGTTTTCGATCATCGGACCGATGCCAAGGACCAGTTCATCGTTCAATTCGGGAACGAAAATCACGCAGTGGGGGTTACCCATCGAGACGCAGGTTCCGAAGAGCGTATGGCCTTTGTATTCCAATTTATGGTTGACGACCGACTCGTTGGGAGATCCCAGGTAGGTGGGGATTTGGCTAGCGAGCAGTCGTGGTTGGCCCATATCGACGGTGACTTGATCGACCACACCTTGGGAGATTTGGAGCTCCAGATCGAGAACACCGGCACCGGTTTCGATTTTGAGTTGGGGTTTCGAGGCGATTTTGGAATCATGCACGAACTTGGCAACACAACGGATCCCGTTGCCACACATTTCCGATTCGCTGCCGTCGGCATTGAACATGCGCATTTTGGCATCGGCGACAGAGGAAGGGAGGATCAGGATGACTCCATCGCCACCGATTCCGAAGCGTCGGTGGGAGAGTTCAACTGCTAGCCGTTGGAGATCCTCGGGGAGGGATTGCGAGAAGCCTTGGATGTAGACGTAGTCGTTACCGGCGCCGTGCATTTTCGTGAACGCGAGTTCCATCACGTGAACCCCCTTTTTGATTTGTGGGAAAGCGAGAGTCATTGGTGGGACATTATGCTAAGTTCGTTCGAAGATTCCTAGACGAGCTGTAAAAAGCAAGAAACGCCGCAGACGCGAGCGTCTACGGCGTTTCTTGAGGGGTTGGATTGGTGATGGATTGGGGGGCGGTGCGGTGGGTTAGCCGACGACTTCTTTGATTTTCTGGAGGAAATGATCCCCGCCATCCTTGCTGAGTTCCTTGGCGTGTTTTTCAGCTTTCTTGACGTCGGTGTATTCGAACACGGCGACGCGTTTGAGGTGTTGGTTGAAGACACCCCAATAGAGTTTGACCCGTGGTTCGGCGGCTGGCTTACGAGTCCGTTTTGGTTTGACGACTGCTGGAGTTTCGGTGGTTTCGGTTGTTTCTGCGGTCGAGTCGGCGGCGGCTGTGGCCTTCTTCGGCTTCTTTGCGTTACTAGCACTTGGCATGGGAGGCTCCCTGAAAATAAGGAAGAAAGCAAAAAGGAAAGCTGCCGTCTCTGAGGAGGTTCATGGGGAGATCCATTCTCAGTTCGGCTAATGCTCTATTATAGTCCGACCGGTCCATTTCCGATATGGTTTATTTGGAACTTGTTAAGATATTCCCTTCGCGAAAGCTAGCAAAACCCTTGGGTTTTTCATGGGTTATCGAACCGCAATGGGGCTCAAAGGAGGGGGGAGGTGGGGTGCTAAGCATTAAGAAGTTGTTATGTTTGGTCGGGGGTGCTAAGGAGCGTTTGTAGGTGGGCCGGGGTTGGTAATGAGGTGCAGGAAGGAGCCGCAGGTCAGTTGTGCTTTTTCGACTAGGCTATCGAGTTCGATCCATTCGTTTGGGCTGTGGAGGCCATCGCCTCGGGGGCCGAAGGTATCGAGGTTGGGCAGTCCCATGGCTTGGAGTTTGTTCCCGTCGCTTGCTCCGCCGGATTGCTTCCAGCTTAGGCTCAGACCTAGATCCGTTGCGGCTCTTTCGACGCTTGTCTGGATCTGTTGGGTCGCATGGTCGTGGATTTTTGCGGGGGCATGGATTCCGCCATGGATTTCGACGCGGTAGCCGGGTTGTTCTTGATCGTATTTCTGGGCCAGTTGGTTCAAATGGTTTTCGATCCACTGCTGGTCTTGGGAGTCGGCGATACGGACGTTGACTCTTAAGACGGCCGTATCGGGCACGACGTTGACGGCATTGCCACCGCGAAGTCGTCCGATGTTGACCGTGACGTTTGGGCGTTGGCCGTTGAGTTGATCGATCTCGCAGGCTAGGCGGCAGCAGTGGGCGATCGCGTTTCGGCCTTCGTAGAAGTTCCTTCCGGCGTGCGCTGATTTGCCTCGGACGACCAGGACAAAGGTTCCGGTTCCCTTGCGGGAGTGCACGAGACTGCCATCGGCCAGGGTTGGTTCGAAGAGGAAAGCGGTTTGGAAATCGCGGGCGATCGATTCCCACATCCCGACGGAGCTTGGCGAGCCGATTTCTTCGTCGGGGGTGAGGATCAGCGACAGGCCGACATCCTCAAGTGGGGTGAACTGTTTGAGTGCCATTGCCGCATAGCGCATCACGACGATGCCCCCTTTGGCGTCGATGACTCCTGGTCCTCGAAGGATATTATTTGGCAAAAGTTCGCAAATTTGAAACTGGTCGTCTTGGCTGTAGACCGTGTCGTAATGGATGGTCCATAGGCAGCGAGGCGCGTTGGGGTTCCCTAGATCCCATCGCAAGGCCGGGCCCGTGGCGCAGACCGTTTGGGACCCGGCATCATCGAGGATCGAGTAGGTAGGAAGACTGAGCTTTTGGCATGGTATTGCTAGTGGAGCGAAGAATTGTTCGATCCAATCGGCGGCACGTTTTAATCCTTCGAGGTGATCGGATCCGGAGTTGATATCGCACAGCGCGATGAGGTCTTGCGTCATCGCGTCGGCTTGGTCGGCGAGCCAGCGGTTTCCTTGCCAGGATTTTGTGGTCATGCAATTGGCTATATTGGGAATGGAGCCATAAAAAAAGGGGCTTGACTCTGTAGGTAAGAGTCTAGCCCCGATCCAAAGTTGTTGTTCGCGGATGGAAGGTTACTTGGAGGTCAATTCGAATTTGATTTGGTCGGTCCCGGTATCGGGCACGGTCACTTTGAGTCCCGAGGATGCGATGCTGGCGTATTGCATCGGCAGTTCGTTTCTCAGGTTGATCGTGATGGGTTCGTCGTCGGAGGCTCCGGGTTTTTTATCCCCCATGACGGACTTGGAAATCTCGACGCGGTAATCACCGGGGAGGGCTCCGGACTTTCCCTTGTATTCGGCCATGATAACTCTCATGACAAATTTGCCTTGGGCGTTGGTATTGCCCACGGCATGGTAAGGGTGTTTTTCGGAGAGGAACGACACGGTGGCATTTTCGACGGCCGTCCCATCGAGCGTGACGGTTCCTTCGGCCTTGACGATTGTCGGGAGTTTCTTCCCGTTGCAGGCCAAGGGGAGTGCAACAAGGCAAAGCAGGACCAAAGGGAATTTTAAGAGCAGTCGTTGTGGCATAAGCTGGTTCATCCGTCACTAGAGGTGGAAGGGTTCAGTGGTATGATCACTCGTAATCGACGGGTGTTTCACCGCCGGACCTTGAGCCCAGTGCTCCCCATACACCGTATGGGCTTCGACCTGCCGCGATGGTAGGAGCGATCGCTCCGAGGTTACCCGAGTCGATTCCATCGCTCAGGAAGCGGACCGAGCCATCCCCCAGAGCCATTTGAACGCCGCCGCCGTGTTCGCTCGTCGGGGTCCAGATGCCGGCAAACCAGTGAGGTGAAACCGAACCGGTGCCGACCATGCAAACGGCGTTGTTTGGAGGAAGAATGGTTGAGACGGCGTTGAAGTAGGCGTTACCGGCCCAGGCTCGGTAGCCTGGGAGGGTGTCACCGGTAAAGAGCAAGGCTGGATTGATGTACTCTCGGCCGTTGATCAATTGGGCTTTGCAGCTCAGAGGTGCGTAGGTTGCCGGATCGGCGGCGATCAGGGCTACGGTGCCTTTGGAGTTGACGATGTTTGGGCGTTGTCGTTCGCCGAGCATCATGGTGTTGCTCAGGCCGTCGCGAACATCGCCGAGCCGATGGTACGAGGCTCGCCCGAACATTCCGCGATTGATGATAGGAAGTTTCTGAAGTGCCAGCGGCAAGTTATTTCGTTCTTCGACCCCGTTGGGGGTGACTTGGGATTGCGCCATGTTGTCCCCTACGCAGAAAGCGTAGCTGGTCAAGCCACGGTTGCGACCGGCATTGACCGGTTCGTCGGTACCGCTGTCGCTAGGGCATTCGAGCCAGGGCACTCGGGTTCGATAGGCGGCATTGCCGTTCCAGGGTTCGAGTCCGAAGCCGTTGTTGAGGCTGTTGATGCGTTCGAAGAGCGTGTTGCTCTCGAGGTAGGGCAAGATAGCCCACCAGCCGCTCATGCAGAATCGTTGGTGGGTTTGTACCACGTTTCCGTTACCCGCTTGGAGCGAGGGAAGTTTCTTGAATGCCGCCTCGTAGTTCAGCACGCCTAGGGCTTGCTGTTTCATGTTGTTGCTGCACTGCATGCGGCGTGCGGCCTCTCGGGCAGCTTGGACCGCAGGGAGCAATAGACCGACCAGAATGCCGATGATCGCGATGACGACCAAAAGTTCGACGAGGGTAAACCCTCGGGAGACGTGTTTGCGCATAGATTGAACCCCGAAAAGATGGCGTAAAGGAAAAGAGGACCCCATTGTATGTAAATATCTAACTTTTGTGTTAGATCAGGTCAAGTGAGAGCGGCTCGGATCAAGCATGTTTCTAAGGGAAATGCCGATTTTTTGGAACCGCCTTCGCAGAGGACTTGGATCAGTTTTACGGATTGAAGTTCCCTTGGGGATCGGGGAAATCCGTTGAGATGACCGGGTGGATTTGCTCAGACTCGGTCTTGGCGCCGGCCGACGGATCGTTGTTTGGCGCAGGCATCGCAGATGCCTTGGATGATAAAGCGGTGGTCTTTGACTCGGAATCGGTGGGTGCGGGCGACTTGATCCCTCAATCGGACGAGTTCTTCGCTTGTAAATTCGATCAGTTGTCGGCATTTGGTGCAGTACAAGTGGTCGTGTTCGGGGTAGCCGTAGTTCAATTCGTACATGCTTCGGCCGTCGAGTTCGAAGCGGTGGAGGAGTCCTGCGTCTACGAATTCCTTGAGGGTTCGGTAGACGGTCGGCCGCGAGACATAGTTATCCGAGCCTCGCGAGGGGAGTTGTTCGATCAGCAGATCGGCATCGAAATGTTCGTGTCGGTTGAAGACTTGATCGAGCAAGAACTTTTTTTGCGACGTATTTCGCAGTCCGCGGCTTTGGAGGAATTCCTCGTAGCGCTCCAGGGGGGTCATAGAGACCTTGACCGCCTGGAGTGGCTCGTTTGGGGGTTTAGGATGGTTTGGCATGTTCGCGGGTCGCTGAGGCTCTACACTCCCTGGACTGGGATTACTATAACTGGGCGATGTAAGTTGACGAGAGAGGGGCGCGGATGAATTACGAATTCGAGGGGAAGCTTCTGGTATTTCGGGTGCTGATCCCGCTTGTTCTAGGCGTTTTTTTCAGTTTTTTGGCAGCGCGATCGGGCCGCAAGGGGTTTGTGGTTTGCGTTTTGAGTTGTTTGATTCTCTGGGGAGCATTTACGGTTTCGGATTTCGGTTCACGGGGGCTTTTGATGCGAACCGATTGGATTTTCGGGGGACCGGGGAGCCTTGGAGGATGGGAGGCCAAGGAGCCTTGGATGCACTGGGTTTGGGTGGCTCCTTTGGTCATGACTTTGTGGATCGCCCTGCGATGGATTTTGGGCGGTGGGGTTTTGGGCGGTGGGGTTTTGGGTGGGGGGCTTCGGGTCGAAGGCCAACCAGAGACAAGTACGAGGTCCAAGCGGGTGGTTTGGTTGGTCGATGCCATCTATTGGTTATCGGCGATTGCTTGGATGAGTTTCTCGATGTTTCCCGTCGGAGAGGGCTATGCGGAGCAGGCGTTGAAGTTCGCTTATCTTGGCGTTTTGACCTGGGTCGCTTCGGTCGTCAACGCGGGATTGCTCGTCGAGCGAACGGAGGTTGCGCAGAGCCGATGGTTTCGATGGGCCTTGGTCGTTCAATTCGGTTGCATTGCGGCGGTGGTCATGCAGAGCTATGCATCGCTTGGGGAGTGGGTGGTTTTTTGCGGTGCGTTCATGGCTGGTGCGATCGGTTCTGGTGGGATCGGTTCTGGTGGGATCGGGATGAACGTCTCGAGCAAGTCCGGCCGGGTGGGTGCCCAGGAAGTGGGCCAAGAACTGGGCCTTGGTATGCTCATGAGTTTTGCGGCGGTCGCCGGTCTGACTCTCTCGCAGGCTTACGCCTGGAATCCTTTGCCGCTTTGGTTGCTCGGGGTGCTTGCGATGAGTCCTTCGATCATGGCGATTGTCGATATGGGGCTCTCTAGGAGCGGCCGAGGCTCACAGTGGCGACGGCTCTTGGGGTTTCTGGTATTGCTGTTTTTGAATATGGGTCTTGTGTACTTTTTTGTTTTGAGAGCAGAGCCTCAGTGGTGAGATTTCTTCAGGTTTCGAGGAGGATTCAAACTCCTGTTGGAGAATTCGTTGCATGGAGTCAAGGGTCGATGGCACCTGAGGCACCTGAAGCGTGGCTTACGGCCCTGAGGCTTGCTCGGCCCGAGGATCCGCACGGTGGAGTCTACGGTGGAGCCTACTGTGAAGACTTCGGTGCCGATTCGAGGGTTTTGCTTTGCGAGCGACTATTGGCCGATACGGCCGAGCAGCTTGAGGAGTATTTTGCTCAGAAGCGTCAGAGCTTTGAGATTCCCTTGAAGTTCATCGGCAGTGCTTTTCAGGTGCGAGTCTGGGAGGCTCTGAGTCAGATCCGATACGGTCAGACCTGGAGTTACTCGCAGTTGGCAGAATCGATTCATTCGCCTCGGGGCTCCCGGGCCGTCGGGGCTGCGCTGGGGAAGAATCCGCTCTGGATCGTTGCGCCATGCCATCGAGTGGTGGGGCAATCGGGCCAATTGGTCGGTTTTGCGGGTGGGGTGGACACCAAACGGTACTTGATCGAGCTCGAAAAAAATCGGGAGATCGGTTAGACTACCTATTACGTATGAAGCTCCTAAGTAAACTTAAAAGCTGGTTCTCCTTTCGACTGACGCACTACTACCTGATCCACTTTACGCTGTTGCTTTCGTTTGGCTGGATGGCGATGGGGGGAGTGGGTCTGTTGGTCGCTTTTTGGGTTGTGCTGCTTTGGTTTTCGGCTTGGCAACGTCCCATGCGGCCAGAGTTTTTCCTGCTTGCGGGTTTTGGGCTTTTGGCGGCGGCAAGGTTCCTGCCGAGCGGGATGTGGGATAACATCTTTTGGCTCTTTGGGTTTTTGCTCATCGCGGCGAGTCCTTTGATCGACTTTATTTCACCGACATTTCGCAATGGCTAAGATTGAACTTGGACGGATCGATGCGTCGGTTTCGGAGGGCTCTGAGGAGAGGTCTTCGGTTGCAGAGTCCGAGAGTCCCAAGAGGCGTATGAGCATCGATGTGCTCCGAGGGATGGTGATGTTTTTGATGCTCGCCGAGGTTCTTCATTGGGAGCAGCTCTCGGCAGCCTCCGGGCGGTTTTCTGAGCCTGTGCAAAGGGTCCTCGATTGGATCGTCTTCCACACCTCGCATGTCCAGTGGCGAGGCTGTTCGTTGCACGACATGATCCAACCCGTCTTCTCGTTTCTGGTTGGAACGTCGCTTGCGTTTTCTTACACCAAGCGGATCGAGCAAGGTCAATCATGGCGAGGGATGTTCATGCATGCTCTAGCAAGGAGTATCATCCTGGTCATGCTTGGGATTTTCTTGAGGAGTCTAGGCAAGTCCCAGACGAATTTCACCTTTGACGATACGCTCACCCAAATTGGGCTTGGCTATGGCTTTTTGTTTCTCTTCGGTGGTTCCAAGCAGCTTACTGTCGGGCTGGGTATCCTCGGCATATTGAGTTCGTATTGGTTGCTCTTTGCGCTCTACCCTTTGCCACCGGCGTCGTTTGATTACGCTCGCGTAGGTGTACCTGATACATGGCAGCACCATGCTTCTGGTTTTGCCGCCCACTGGAACAAAAACAGCAATGCGGCTTGGGCGTTTGACGTTTGGTGGATGAATCTGTTTCCGCGTGAGAAAGCTTACCTCTATTCCGGGGGTGGGTATTGCACGTTGAGTTTTCTGCCGACCCTCGGAACGATGCTTATGGGGCTATTGGCTGGCAATTGGCTTCGAGAAGAAACGCACGTGGGGCGTCGCAATTGGTGTTTTCTGGCAACGGCAGGGATATGTCTTTCCGGGGCTTGGGCCCTGGATGCCTTGGGGGTCTGCCCGTTGGTCAAGCGGATTTGGACACCGAGTTGGACGTTGTGGAGTGGCGGCATCTGTTTTCTCTGGCTCTTGGTGCTTTGTTGGATCCTCGACGATGCTCGAATCACACGTTGGTCGTATTTCTTTCGGGTGATAGGGGCCAACTCGATTGTCGCCTATGTGATGAGTTGGACGATCGAATCGTGGGTTGGCCAAGCCATCGAGCGGCATTTTGGGTTTGCGATTCGGGGGTTGGTCCCTGAGGTCTATCGCACGTTCGTGCTCGGATGGCTGGTGCTGTTGGTTTTTTGGTTGATCCTCGATTGGCTCTTTCGGCGAAAGATCTTCGTCCGGATCTGATCGCACCCTAGGCAACTATTCGGACGGTTACTATTCGGATTCCTAATCGGGTTGCGCGTCGGTAGGGATCGATTCGAGTGCAATCCAAGGGGCCTGACGCAGCTAGCCAAGCGGTTATACTCTAGGTGGGTTAATCTGCGCAGAATCGACCGGTTAAACGGTCGGCAGGAATGCGGTTGCGCATCGACTAGGGAAATTCCTTAAAGATCACACAGGGTAACGGCAACGAAATGAAGAATCGATTTCTATTGGCACTTTTGTCGGGAATGACCTTTCCGGCGATGGTATTTTCCGCAGATGGGGTGAAGCTAGGGGATCCTAGTTTGACGGCCGGGGTACCGGGCACCGGAGCGTTGACTCCTAGCGATGTGAAGACTTATTTGTCGAATCCGGCCAATCACTCCGTTTTGAGCGTCGAGTTGCCCGACGGGCTAGCGGCTGGCAAGGAGGCGATTTACATCCCGGAGAACAATCCGTTGACGCGGGCGAAAGTGGAACTTGGGCGACAACTCTATTTCGACAGGCGTTTATCGAAGGACGCGACGGTCAGTTGTGCTGATTGCCACAGTCCATCGGCCGGGTATGGCGCGCACACGCAGTTTGGGGTGGGGGTCAAGGGACAGACGGGTGGCCGCAATTCTCCGACATCATTCAATCGGATCTTGAGCAAGTCCCAGTTTTGGGATGGTCGGGCAGCGGACCTTGAGGCCCAAGCGGTCGGACCGATCGCCAATCCGATTGAGATGGGCAATACCCATCAGGGCGTGGTAGCTTTTTTGACTTCCAACGAAGTCTACAAGCTTCAGTTTGAGAAGGTATTCGGCGCATCTCCGAACATCGACAATGTCGGCAAGGCGATTGCGGCCTTCGAGCGAACGATTGTCACGGGTACGAGTCCTTACGATGCCTACGAGCCGCTTCGCAAATTCCAGGAAGCGTTCGAAGAGCAGCTTGAAGATCTCGAGGATTTCAAGCAAGAAGACCCATCGAACTTTGCCAAGTATGAGGGGTTAAAGAGCAAAAGCGATGCGAATCCGATGAGTGAATCGGCCAAGCGGGGACGGGATTTGTTCTTCAGCACCAAGTCGAACTGTTCGGCTTGTCACGTAGGCGCGAACTTCACCGATGAGCTTTACCACAACCTAGGGGTGGGCATGGCCTCTGAGAAGCCTGATCTTGGGCGATTCGATCAGACCAAGCTTGAGAAGGACAAGGGTGCGTTCAAGACACCGACGTTGAGAAACATCGAGCTCAATGCACCTTACATGCATGATGGGAGTCAAAAGACGCTCGAAGAGGTCGTCGAGTGGTATGCCAAGGGCGGTCATCCGAACCCTTACTTGAGCGACAAGATCAAGAAGCTTGAGCTCAGCGCGCAGGATAAGACCGATTTGGTCGAGTTCATGAAGGCGTTGACAGGTCCATTGCCGGTGGTCAATGAGGGTCGATTGCCCCAGTAGTTCTAGGCAGTTCACTGCGGGTTATTTTGGATGGATCCAAACGAAAAAAAATCGGCTCGCTTTCGCGAGCCGATTTTCATTTCGAAGTATCTTAACCCTAGCAGTCCGATTCGTGATTAACGAACACGGGTGCTGCTAGCTTGAATGATACCGCGATTGGTGTTCAGGTAAGCGTGAGGATCGACTACTGGAGCCGGTGCGAGCGATGGAGCGGCAGCAGGAACGCTTCCGCAGGAGCTGCAACCCGAATCACAAGCAGCAGCGTCACAGCTCGACTTGCTCTTGAAAATCTTTCCGAGCAGACCGCACGAACGCTTCTTGGCTCCGATTCCGCCGTCACAACCAGCAGCACCGCTGCAAGGATCGTTAGCAGCGATTTCAGCGCCGCAGGAAGGACCTTTACCGAAAAGACCGTTTCCGCAACCGCCGGCGATTTCAGCGCCGCAGCTAGGACCGGTTCCGCAACCACCAGCGACTTCAGCGCCGCAGCTAGGAGCAGCAGTTTCGCAACCGCAGCTAGGAGCTGCCTTCGCAGCGTGCTTAGCAGCCAAGCGAGCGTGCATGTTCGCAGCAGCGTTGTGGATGCGAGCCATCTTCTCAACGTGGGCTGCATGAAGTTTGCACTTCAGGCCTTTGAGACCGTCCAAAACTGGAGTGCGGCAGACGTTTGCTGGTCCGCAAGCAGCAGCTTCTACGCCGCAGCTTGGTCCGACGATTCCGCCGTTGTTGCCTGCACAAGGATCGCAAGCACCGGCGATTTCGGTACCGCAGCTAGGAGCACGCTTGTTGCCGAGAAGACCGCAACCGGCCTTACCAGCGCCAATACCTGCACCATTATCGCAAGCTGGAGCAGCGATTTCAGTACCGCAGCTTGGGCCGCTTGCACAGCCAGCCATTTCGGCTCCGCAGCTAGGATCAACAACCGAGGTATCGCAGCAGGAGCTCTTGGCTCCGACGCCGTTACCACCCAAGAGGCGATGGATCAGGTCACCACCGAAGCTTTGTCCGCTAAGGCATGCACCCAAAACCACCGAACTAACAATAATGTTCCACTTCATCTAGACTAACTCCCTATGTACATTGGGTCACTGACTACCACCAACATTCGAAAGCATGACGGAGTTGAGACCGGTTTCGGCGTACGAAGTCGTCGCCGAAACCGCCCTCTACTGGTGCGGCTCCAAGACCACCGCTTGCGCGATTGCCTTTGTGACTTCGTAGGCCCCATTTCCTTCGGCGCGATCCATCCGTACTTGGACCGTTGCCAACCATGCGTTTCAAAATGCTCCAATCCAAAATGAGGATTGGATCCGGGGTAGTTGCCGGCCGAGCCATCCATAGACTCGATCAGTTCTGGGCCACCGGCAATATCGAGGTCCTTCTTACCAGGCTACGGATTGAAGTCTGGTAAGATGGGTCGACAGGGAAACTATCGGCCAAGCGATGAAAATAGCTTGAACCCCCTATCCCATTTTCCGGAAAATGAAGGTAGGAAAGAAGTTACGTAAACTCTAACGCGCAGCGAAAGTATGCGGAATGATTCGAAAAAGACGGGGTGTAAACTGCCTAAGTTACCAAGATAGACGGAGTTTTTTACCGATGCGGCACAACCGTCAAAGTCGTTAGAATGGCGAGTCGGACTGCCGCTGACCCAAATTGAAAGACTCGATGAGAATTACTTACTTAACCGCAGGCGCTGCCGGGATGTTTTGCGGTTCCTGCATGAACGATAATGCGGTGGCCAAGGAGTTGATCAAGGCTGGGCATGACTGCGTGCTTATGCCCGTCTACACCCCGATCCGCACCGATGTCGAGGACATGAGTGTCGACCGAGTCTTTCTCGGAGGCGTCAATGTTTACCTATCCCAAAAGATCCCCTTGATTCGCTACCTGCCTCGATGGGCCGTCGGCTGGCTTGATCACCCTTGGGTGATCAAGTCGTTGACCTCCAAGGCAGGCAAGACGAGCCCTGAGTTGTTGGGTCCGTTGGCCATCAGCATGCTCGATGGACTTGAAGGGAATCAGAAGCAAGAGTTCGAGGACTTGCTGCGGTTTCTCCAGACGAGCATTCGGCCCGAGACGGTCCTTCTGACCAATTTGCTCATCGGTGGTGTGATCCCTCAATTGGCCGTGAACGCCGATGTTTGGGTGATGCTCCAGGGGGACGACATTTTTTTAGATTCCCTAAGCGCTTCGCATCGAGCCCAGGCGATCGAGCGGATGAGACGGCTTGTCGGGTCGGCCAAGGGGTTTATTTGCCACTCGCAAGCCTATGCGCAGAGCATGCAGAGTTTGCTTGGAATCCCTGAACTCAAGATGCATGTCGTTCCTTTAGGGGTTGCGACCGAGGATTTTATCGATAGGGCAGCAAATAGTTCTGAGCTTCCTAAAGGCGATCCGTTGATTCGGCTCGGGTATTTAGCGCGCATGGCACCTGAGAAGGGGCTTCATCTACTTGTCGATGCCTTTATAGAGCTTCGCCGCAACGGGAGGTTCAGCAATGTTCGACTTTCGATGGCCGGCTGGATGGGTCCCCAGCATGCCGGTTATTGGAAAGAGCAGCAAGCCAAGCTTCATCGAGCGGGTCTTGACGGTCAGTGGAGCTATGCCGGTACGGTCAATCGAGCTGAAAAAGTTGCCTTTCTCGAGAGTCTCGATTTGTTTTGCGTGCCGACGACCTATGCCGATCCCAAGGGGATATTTCTGCTTGAGGCCGTCGCCTCTGGGCTTCCTTATGTCATGCCAGATCACGGCGCCTTCCCGGAGCTTCATCGCCGGATTGCCAAAGCCGCCGGTGAAGTTGCCGGAGGGGTAGCGATTGGCAGGTTGTATCCACACGGCGCGTCTGAGGGGCTCGTCAAGGCCCTCGAGTCGGTCCTGGAGCGATCGATGAAAAAGGAGGCAGCTAGCCCCATGGTGCTTGCCGAGTTGGACATTGCGACGCACACCAAGCGGCTTGTCGCGGTACTGCAGGGGAAATCGAGTTTCGATTGACCCGAATCGCAAACCTCGAGCTCGGATTCGTGTAGGCGATCGGCCGCAATTCGCTATAATTCTGCGTTTTCCAGCCGGTCAACCCATTGTGTGCTTCGTATGAACAGCTCGCAGTCCCACGACTCCAAACGCCCTGAGCCAACGGGCTATTCCGCCGATGCATTGCAAAACGAACGCGTACTGGTTTTGGACTTCGGTTCTCAATTCGCACAGCTCATCGCAAGGCGGGTCAGGGATCAGAATGTCTACTGCGAAATCGTTAGGCATGACATTTCGGCTCAGACGGTTTTGGCTCGAAAGCCTGCAGCGATCATTTTTTCTGGTGGTCCTTCGAGCGTTTACGATCCGTCGGCGCCGGCTTGCGATCCTGGTCTTTTCGATCTTGGGATTCCCATTTTAGGGATCTGCTATGGAATGCAGTTGACGGCCCATCGTCTTGGCGGTGCGGTTCAGGCATGTCCGGCCCGAGAGTATGGTCGGGCTCGTTTGTCGATCGGTAACATGGAGAAGTTATTTGCAGGGTTTCCAGCCCAGATCGACGTCTGGATGAGTCATGGCGACCAGGTCGAACGACTACCTGAGGGATTTGAGACCATCGCAGGGACAGAGACATGCCCGCATGCGGCGATCAAGCATCGGAGCAAACCGATTTACGGGATCCAGTTCCATCCCGAGGTATCCCATACGGCCTTGGGTGGAACATTGATCCACAATTTTTTGTACAACGTCGCCGGATGCCAGGGTCGATGGCATTTGTCGAATTTTGCCGAGCAGACCATATCGCAGTTGCGTCAGAAGATTGGATCGGACCGAGTCATTTGCGGGTTGTCCGGTGGGGTGGATTCCTCGGTCACGGCGGCTTTGCTCTACAAGGCGATCGGGCCGCAGTTGACTTGTATTTTGATCGATAATGGTTTGTTGCGCAAAGACGAGCAGGCGGCCGTCATCGGCGAATTCACCGATCATTTCCAGGCCGATCTGCGGGTCGTCCATGCTGGCGAGCGGTTTTTGAGTGCTTTGGCAGGAATCCGCGACCCGCAGGAAAAGCGGCGGAGGATTGGCCATGCCTTCATCGATTGCTTCAAGGAGGAGGCGCAAAAGATCAACGGGGCGAGGTATTTGGCACAAGGAACCTTGTATCCCGACGTGATTGAAAGTGGGGCGGCCCCGGACGGTCCCGCAGCGACGATCAAACTTCATCACAACGTCGGAGGGCTTCCCGAACAACTCGGGTTCGATCTGGTCGAACCCCTTCGCGATCTGTTCAAGGACGAGGTTCGCAAGCTCGGCATTGAGCTTGGACTGCCTGAACATCTCGTATGGCGGCATCCTTTTCCAGGCCCGGGCCTTGCGGTTCGCTGCCTCGGTGAGGTCACCGAAGCGAAGCTTGATGTGCTCCGGGAAGCCGACGAGATTCTCATCGCTGAGATCAAAAACGCCGATCTGTACCGAGAGACCTCCCAAGCCTTTGTCGTGCTGCTTGAATCCCAAAGCGTCGGGGTCATGGGCGATTCGCGCACGTACGAGAATGCCGTCGCGGTCCGTTGCGTCAACACCGACGATTTCATGACCGCCGACTGGAGTCGGCTACCTTACGACCTGTTGGCCCGAGTCTCGACTCGGATTATCAACGAGGTCCGAGGCGTCAACCGAGTCTGCTACGACATCAGCTCAAAACCCCCAGCAACCATCGAGTGGGAATAGCCAACAACGGATTTTTATGAACCGGCAATACATCTTCCAAATCGAAAAGCTCACCAAGCGTCACGGACAAAAAGAGGTCCTCAAGGACATATGGTTATCGTTTTACCCGGGGGCCAAGATCGGCGTTCTGGGGTCCAACGGCGCCGGCAAGAGTACCTTGTTGCGAATCATGGCAGGCATCGACAAGAACTTTGACGGTACTGCCCGGCTATCCAACGGCTTTACCGTAGGTTATTTGTCCCAGGAGCCCCAGCTCGATGCCCAAAAGAACGTGCAGGGGAATGTCGAACAAGCCGTTGCACCGAAGCGAAAGATCCTCGATCGGTTCAATGAAATCTCTGGGCTTCTCGGTGAGGTGACCGACGACAAAGAGATGCAAAAACTCTGCGATGAGATGGCCAAGCTCCAGGACATCATCGACGCTCAGAATCTCTGGGAACTCGATCGCCAGGTCGAAATGTCGATGGATGTGATGAATTTGCCGCCGGGCGATGCGGATGTGACAAAGCTCTCCGGTGGGGAGCGTCGGCGCGTAGCGCTTTGCAAACTGCTGCTCGAGCAGCCCGATTTGCTGTTGCTCGATGAGCCGACGAACCACTTGGATGCCGAAGCCGTCCATTGGCTCGAACAGCATCTAGCGCAGTACCCTGGGACGGTCGTTGCCGTGACCCACGATCGATACTTCTTGGACAATGTCGCGCAGTGGATCCTCGAACTCGATCGCGGATCGGGGTTTCCTTTCGAGGGAAATTACACCTCTTGGTTGGAGCAAAAGCAGAAGCGATTGCAGATCGAACAAAAGTCGGCCGTGGCGCGGCAGAAAACTCTCGATCGGGAGCTCGAATGGATCCGATTGTCGCCGCGAGCAAGGCAAGCCAAGAACAAGGCCCGGATCAGCGCGTACGAACAGCTTGCAGCTCAGCAATTCGAGGAGCGACCCGACGAGCTGGAAATCCAAATTCCGCCTGGGAAGCATCTTGGAGAAGTCGTCGTCGAGGCCAGCGGAGTCTCGAAGGCTTTCGGGGATCGGATGCTCTTTGACAACCTCGAGTTCCGTTTGCCTCCAGGGGGGATCGTCGGCGTGATCGGACCGAACGGGGCGGGCAAAACCACCTTGTTTCGAATGATGATCGGACAGGAGACCCCCGACAGGGGTACGATTCGAGTGGGCGATACGGTAGAGCTCGGGTATGTCGATCAGTCCCGCGATTCCTTGACCGCAACGAACACGCTGTTCCAAGAAATCTCCGGAGGGGTCGATTGGCTCGACATGGGTGGAAAGCGGCTCAACTCGCGGGCTTACGTTTCGAAATTCAACTTCAAGGGGACCGACCAAGAGAAGAAAGTTGGGGATTTATCCGGCGGGGAGCGCAACCGCGTGCACTTGGCCAAGCTCTTGCGTCGGGGTTGCAATGTACTGTTGCTCGACGAACCGACGAATGACTTGGACGTCGATACGCTCCGTGCCTTGGAGGAAGCCATTTTGAACTTCGCCGGCTGCGTCGTGGTCATCACCCACGATCGATGGTTTTTGGATAGGATTGCGACGCATATATTGGCCTTCGAGGGAGATGGCTATGTCCATTGGTGCGAAGGCAATTTCCAGACCTATGAGGAGCAGCGCAAGGAGCGGCTGGGGATTTCAAGCGACGAGCCACAGCGTTTCCGATACCGAAAACTGACCAATTGAATCTTCGGGGGAAATCGATTCCCTCTTCAACTTCGGCTACTTTGGTACAATTGCAACTTCAGGTTTGCTCACACCCACTTCTCTCCTTGTCCTCTTGAAAGGCGCAACGAACATGAATCCATTCGATATTCTCACAGAAATACTCAACGCTGGTGCCGGCGCGCAGCAACCCCAGGGGGGTGGGCAACGTCGTCAGGCTCCCTCGGGTGCCGATATCTTGAAGGATATTCTCGGGGGTAGTGCGCCCAGTGGCCGCGATAACTCGACCTCCGGTGGGGTACAATTTCCAGGCAGCCCAAACAAGCTCCTCCCCAGCTATCCCAAGCCGAACAAGAGCAGATGGTCTTTTTGATCCGCGCGATGATCTATGCCGGAAAGGCCGACGGCAGGATCGATGCTAAGGAGCAGCAAGCGATCCTCGAGCGGATCGGCAATACCAACGAGTCGACCGTTCAGTTCCTGCGTCATGAGTTCGCCAATACGACGAGCGTTCGCGATTTCGCTTGGACGGTCCCTTTGGGGATGGAAGCTGCCGTTTATGCATCTTCGCTTTCGACCATCGATGTCGACACCAAGGAGGAGATCGAGTACCTTCGCGAACTGGCCCATGGACTCCGTTTGCAGCCAAAGCTCTGCAATCAGATCCATCAGCAGTACGGGGTCAAACCGATTTTCTAGTAGTCAAACCAGCATCAGTGCCTTATACCCAAGTCAAGCATCGTGTCTCATCCAGCGGAAAACCCAGATTCTCACCACCACAAGAACTTCATCGAAACCGAAGTTGAAAAAGACTTTGGGACCAAGGAGTCCTTACAGGGTAGGAAGATTCAGACCCGTTTTCCGCCGGAACCCAATGGCTATCTGCACATTGGACATGCCAAAAGCATCTGCTTGAATTTTGGGCTCGCTCGAACCTACGGTGGCCAGTGCAACCTGCGGTTCGACGATACGAACCCTAGCAAAGAGAGCCAAGAGTACGTCGACTCGATCCAGCGCGACGTGCGTTGGCTCGGCTTTGATTGGGATAATCTTTTCTACGCTTCGGACTACTTCCAACAGCTCTACGATTGGGCTGTGCAGTTGATTCGCGAAGGCCATGCCTATGTGTGCGACCTCGACGCCGATCAAATGCGCGAGTACCGAGGCACCCTGACCGAGCCTGGCCGAAACAGTCCTTTTCGAGACCGCTCCGTCGAGGAGAACTTGGACCTGTTCCTCCGCATGAAGAACGGCGAGTTTGCCGAAGGTGCCCGAACGCTTCGAGCGAAAATCGACATGGAAGCGGCCAACTTCAACCTGCGAGATCCAGTCCTTTATCGGATCATGTTCGCTCACCACCATCGGACCGGAAACGACTGGTGCATCTACCCAATGTACGACTGGGCTCACGGTCAGTCCGATTCGATCGAAGGCATCACGCATTCGATCTGCACTTTGGAATTTGAAAACCATCGTCCCTTGTACGATTGGTTTTGCAAGACGCTTCGGATTTTTCATCCGCGACAAATGGAATTCGCTCGCTTGAATCTAAGCTACACGGTCATGAGCAAGCGCAAACTGCTTCAGCTTGTGACCGAAAAGCATGTCGATGGATGGGACGACCCACGCATGCCTACCATCAGCGGATATCGACGTCGAGGATACACACCGGAGTCGCTCCGCAATTTTTGTGAGACGATCGGAGTGGCCCGATTCAACGGTGTGATCGATGTTCTGGTTCTGGAAAATGCGATCCGCGAGCATCTCAATAAAACGACTTCGAGATACATGGCAATCCTCGACCCGGTCAAAATCACATTGACGAACTATCCAGAAGGTCAGGTCGAAGAGCTCGAGGCGGTCAACAACCCGGAAGACTCTGCGGCGGGCACTCGAAAAATCCCGTTTTCAAAAACCCTCTTTATCGAACGAGAGGACTTTATGGAAACTCCACCTTCGAAGTTCTTTCGGCTCAAGCCAGGTGGAGAGGTTCGTCTACGCTACGCCTACATCATCAAGTGCGAAGAGGTCATCAAGGATTCGGCTGGCAATATTGTTGAGCTGCGGTGCACTTACGACCCAGAGACCAAGAGCGGCTCTGGACCTGCTGCCGAGCGCAAGGTCAAAGGGACCATCCACTGGGTCAGCGCCAAGACGGGTCACTGTGCCGAGGTCCGCCTCTACGATCGATTGTTCCTGTCGGAATCCCCCGAGAATGCCCCCGAGGGAAAAAGCTTCCTCGACAACATCAACCCCCAAAGCAAAACCATTCGGCACGCGGTGATCGAGCCTGCGTTGGCTCAAATCCAACCTGGAACCCGTGTTCAGTTCGAACGCAATGGGTATTACTGCGCCGACGAGGTCGACTCGCAGCCTGGGGCTCCCGTTTTCAATCGCGTGGTGACCCTCAAGGATACGTGGGCAAAAATCTCTGCTAAGGAATAGAGCCAAGTCGTTTGAGGTTCAATTCATAGAACCACAGATCGTCGTTGGGCACGTCCAAACGTATCGATTCGGCGTTTCCTTGTGCATCGAAGATAAAATGGGCCGAACCGGATTCGAACCATGCGAAGGTCTTGTGCCATCGGATGGCGAACGTGTCGTAATGCATCAACTCCAAGTCGGCTTTAAGCTCTGGGTACGCAAGCAATTGCAACTGGAGTTTGCCGTCGTGGAGCGTGGTTTGTGCATCGCCGTACATCGCGCATCGGAACTTACCAACGTAGCTTTCCAAGGGATGGCTCGGTGCATCGGCGGGTTTCACAGGCAGGGTTGCTTTTCGGATCCGTTCGTCAAAGGCTTGTCGACTACTGCGGAATTGGTCCAACCCCTCTTGGCTACGATCCCCGGCAGGCACCTTTAAAAATCCATCGATGACATGGTAGACGATCGCATTGCCGATCGGGGTCATGCTGTTGGTCAATACCACGACACCGAACCCGAGTTCAGGAATCATCAACTGCTCGGAGTACATTCCATCGTATCCTCCGCCGTGTCCAACAAGTTTCACGCCGTGATAGTCGGCCAACGACCAGCCTAGACCATAGGCGCGGAAATGGGTCGAGGGGATCCGCTGCGATCGGTTCATCGATACCGGGATGATCGAATGGGGTTGCATGGTTTCGTAGATTCGAGCTTTGCTCACCAACGCTCGACCTTGGGGATCCACCCCCTGGCGCATCTGAAACTGCATCCAGCGAGCCATATCGGAAGCGTTCGAGAGGATCCCGCCGGCTGCGGCCATCGAATCCCAGTTCATCCATTCGATGGGCTCCGAGCGATCCAGATAGGTCTTGTGGGGGGTTGCGACATTTTCAACTCCTCCGATCTGCCTGATCGACCATTTAGATCCGGTCATCTCAAGGGGGTCCAGGAGTCGGGTTTGAATGAACTGCCCCCAGGGGATCCCGGATACAGCCTCAATGACCTCGCCGGCGGCCAGGAACATCAGATTGGAATAGCCGTAGTTGGCGCGAAAGGGGAACTCGGGCTTTAGGGATACAGACCGCTGAAGAATCTCTTTGGGGCTATAAGGGGTTCCCCACCAAAGCAAATCTCCGCTGAAGGTCCCGAGTCCACTTCGGTGGCACAGCAGATCCCGGACCCTGATATCATTGCTTGCAAGGGGATCGGAGAGACGGAACCAGGGCAAGTGCTTTTGCACCGGGTCATCCCAGTTGAGTTTTCCTTCGTCGACCAAAATTGCCAAGGCATCGGCGGTGAAGGCTTTGGTGTTCGAAGCGATTGCAAAAAGGGTTTGATCATCGACGGGTTGTGTTTTTCCTCGTTCCCGGATCCCGTAACCTTTGCTCAGCAGAACTTGGTCCCGGGCTACAATCGCCACCGAGAGACCAGGTACTTGCCATGTCTCTCGGGTTTGCTCGATCCAACGATCCAAGGCGTCGATTTGCTCGGCACCGAGTTCGAATCGTTGAGTATCGGTAGCTTTTTGCAAGCCCACGGAGGTGTCTTGGGGGTAGCCCCAAGGGCAAGGCATAAGTGCTAGGACGCCGGCGAGCACCCAAGCGGATATCGGCCGTCTTTGGATCGCTTTTGGCACAAAATCTTTCATCGTCGCTTTCTAGGTTGATTGCAAAGGACTCAAGTGCGGTTCATTTTCTTGCGAATGATACGATCGGCGAGACTTGGCCAGATGGCCATCATCAGGGCCAGCAAGCGAGCTTTGGTAGGTACAATCAATTCCGATTTCCGCTCGAAGGCTGCTTGAAGTATTTTCTGGCTCAACCAATTGGGATCGAGTCGATTGAGTGCGACGCCTCCGCCTGGGCGTTGGCTTGCCGGATCGAGACCGCGAGAATGAACGATATCCGCATACCGATCTAGCGTATCTTCACGTTGGATCGGCCCGGGGCATACCAAAAGGAAATGAACACCGCTGGAATCCGATTCGATTCGCCATTGGCGGTGAAGTCCCACCAGGGCATGTTTCGACATCGAATAGCCACCCATACCCGGCCCGGGTACGATTCCTGCAAGCGAGGCGATATTGACAACGACACCGCGGCTTTGGCATAGAGCCGGAAAACAAAACTGAGTCATGGCGTGGGTTGACAACACGTTGAGTTCGAATTGCTCGGTCAGGTCCGCTTGGGTCAATTGCCCGAGCAATCCACGGTCGGACTTCCCGACGGCATTGATCAGCAAATCGCAGCCTTGGACGGCCAGGACATCGCGGAGGGACTCGCCGGGTGCAGGATGGTTTGCGGATTCGACATCCGAGAGGGCTTTTTGGCCGACGGCCATTTGGCGTACATCCAAAGAAACGATGCAGACGCTCTGTGCGCCGGCCTCAAGACACTGCTGTCGAACCATGGCCAAACGGTCCTCATCGCGGCCGATGATGACGACATTGGCAGACTGTTGGGAAAGGGCCAAAGCCAGCGCTCGGCCAAGACCGTTGGATCCTCCGCTGATGACGGCTGTTCGGTTTTTCCAAGATTGGCTCGATCCCATGGGAGGCTTATCGAACCGTCCGTTGACGCACCAAGTTCAAAAGGATTGGGATCCTCAATTCGGACGGTTGGGACAATCGGCCGCGGAGCGATTGGATCTCGCTCTGCGTGGCCGAACGGCCAAAGAGGTTGCGGTAGATATCATTGATGTACAGATCCATGTTTCCACGGAAACGGTCGGAGTACTCGGTGCTTGCGAGGAAGGTCGCATAGATCTCGTCGAGCGACTTGCCCCTGGCCAGTTCTCTTTGCCATACCGTGCTCTCTCGATCGGTCATCTGACGGCCCGCGAGTTGCTCGTACCAAATTCCAATTTGGTCGATGGGGCGTATGCCGGGGTTAATCCCGCCACCGGATCCTGAATTCGGACCTGGAACCAGGGTAACGGCGACCCTTGGTGATCCGTTAGCAAGGTTGATCGCAGAGGGTGAATTCATTTGGAGTATTGGAAAGCCTCGTTGGACGACTTGAACATCCAGGGCGTACCGGTGATTGGGGCGTACCTGAGAAGGATCCAAATCGACTTGGAAGTCGATTGGCCATCTGCCGGTCAGTGGGACTTGGGTCTCCCCGAGCGAGACGTTTTGCCATTGGGGATAGGTGGTATCGACGACGCGAGCGATGAGCATAGTGCCTGCTTGAGCCGGTGGGCGAGAGGCGGTATTGGCGCTACCGAAGACCGAGATCCCGAGGCCGGGGACGTTGCCGTAGAATTGGACGGGGATATTGACCAAACGTCCATCGCGGTGATTCCGGACGAGCAACAAGACTCGGCCCTGCGCATCGACACGTCTTGCGAGTTCCTCGGAGATATCGAACGTTCGACCATTGATGATTCCAACTTGGTAGCCTCCGACGGCGATGATGATGTCTTGGGCTTCGATTCCCGATTGCTGGGCGACTGAGCCGGGATTGACGCTTGTGACAAGTACGCCTGTGTCGGTATTTCTCGAGTAGATTCCCAGGCGAAAGTTGGTGGGCGGACGCTGGCCGGGTGGCAGGTACCTGCCTTGGGCCATGCTGTCGGGATTTCCAGCATCGCTAAATGGATCGTTATAGGTTCGGTCGCGATCACGGTCTTCTTGAGCCAAGCAATTCGAGAGGATCGAGGTACAGAGCATCATCGATATCCAGAGCAAGGCCATCAGGCGATGGAGCTTGGGGGTGGTCTTGAGTTGGGAGAGCAATCTGTTCATGTTGGCCTACTGTTTCTCTTTTGTGCTTCTCTGATGCGCTTCTGAGTTGGGCTTTGTGTTCCCGGAAATCGGTGAGGTTTTACACCGATAGGTCACTTGAGCGTTTCCCAACCGAGCCGTTCTTGTTGCACGGCGATATCGGAACGGTCCAAGGGCACAAACCCATCCTTGATGAGCGTTTCCTGTCCGGCCCGACTCAGGATAAATCGGGCCCACTCCTCGACGACTGGCGGCAGTTTTCCATTGTCATCCAAGGCGACAACGGCATTGAGGTTGCGGAGCAATGGATAGCCCAAGTTGACCGCTTGGCTATTTCTTGGCGAGACGATGCGTTGGCCCTCGACACCGATCGCAAGGGCACGAACCGAATCGGCCATCGCACGATTTGCGCTCACGACGGCGATGGCCTCAGGCATCGCAGCGACGGCATCGACGATATCGAGCTGATTTTCTTTTTCGATCGTGATTGCTTTCGGACGATCTTTTAGATTCAAAAACCGCTCGGCCACTGACCGCAGTCCGTGGGATGGGACGATCAGTACATGGGTAAGCGGCTTATCGCCCAAGGGCCCATCGATGCCTAGATCTCCCCATTTTTCGATTGTTTTATCGTTTGACAGGCTCATCGGTGAGTTCGTTTTGGGGTTCCATGCCAACGCGCGAAGCGGGTTGTCTTTATGGACGATGATCGAGAGAATGTCGTATCCGACATCGATGGCGATGAGTTTCTTTTTGACATCCTTGCTCCATTGTGAGAGTTCCTCGGGCGTGACTTCCCGGCTGAGCAGTCCGATAGTTGCCGAAGCATCGGAAAACTTCTTAAACGATTCCTCGGAGCCTTGGCAGTCGATCTTGCTCGAGACCTCGGGATGGATTTTCGCGAAGTCTTCGGCCCACATCGTCGCGAGCGATTGCATCAGTGTTGAGCCGACGAATTCGAGTTGACCGGCGATGGGTTTGTCCGGTGCATACGCAGCGGCTTCCGTGAGCGCATCGACGCTCAAAAGAACCGTTTCGGTGTTGCTCGGTTCGGGGACTCGAGGGCTCCCTGAGGTGCTATCTTGGCACAGGGCGTAGGTCGAGGATCCGAGGGCGAACGCTAAAAAGAGGAAAACCCCTGCGAGGCTTTTGCTGGTTTTTTCTAATACTCGGCTCACTGATACGCTTCCTTATCCGTCGAAATCGAGAACTTAAGTTCCCTTTATCATCTACGATTTGGCAATGCGTGGCAACTGCCCTGAATACGGCCCTGAATATGGTCCTCTTTGAATGTCGAGGCTAGGCGACAAGGGCTCATGGATACTTATAGATACTCATTGATAACGGTCTGGGAAAAGCCACATCAAGATTCGGTAGGGCCAGGGTTGGGACCAAGGGTTGCCCCAAGGGATCACCGCCGAGACGATGCCCAGGACGATGGCAAGATAGACTAGGCCGCGGAAAAAAGGCTTCGATGCGCATCGATCCAGAGCGGGAATCGCCAACCAAATCCAACCTGGTATGATCCAAAACAGCCAGCGAAATCCACTTGAAACGCCGCCGTAATTGCGGTCCTCAATCTCCCGCGAAGCATAGAAAACCAGGCAAGCCAGCGTCACGCTCAGGAGGGCTGCTGCAATCCCGCGTTCGCTGAGCAACCAGCCTCGAATTCCCTTGAGAGGATTGGTATCGAGAGACTCGGTTCGGTATCCTGTTGATCGGCTGAGGGCCTCTGGGCCTTGGATGAGCCAGAAAATCGAGCCACAGAGCATCCAGAACCAAATCGGCGTGAGCGAAAAGACCCCATGGTGACCAACCAAAAGATGGACCACGTAGTTCCATCGATCCGGCTCGCCCAAATCGACCCCTTTTTTGCTTCCTGGCAACCAATAGGATTTGGGATAATCGTACCAATCGTCCCACTCGTAGATCGTCCAAGTACCCTTGGCAGGAGGATCTCTCGATGGGGGATCCGAGACGGCCAGGGCGACTCGGTAGGAAGTCGATTCATCGATGACTTGGTAGACCCCATCGAGACGGGCTGGAATGATCCGAGCCTCTTCGGTGAGCATCGCATGGGTGCTTTGGGTCTGCTCGCGGATCGTGGCGATCCAGTTTTGCTGCTCGGGCAATCCCTTGATCGCCTTGAGATCGGCTTTCGCTTCGGTGGCCTGATTGAAGCTCGATAGATCCAGCTCTACTTTGGCGATACTTGTTCCCAAACCGCGATGGGAGTAGGGAGGTCGCCAATCGCCGTGCGCCCAGAGGTTGGTTAAGAGAAACGCAACAGCGATCGATGCGGAACCCAAGCCGAAGCCGATCAGCATCCGTTTGGGATCTGCCGCCAGTACGATTGCTCCGATGGCTGTGGCCCAGGCTAAGGCGGGGAGTTCACAAGCCACGCACAGAGCCGTTGCAATACCGAGGCTTAGCCAAGTATTCCAAGGAGCCGACGTTTGACTTTGTGCGGCTCTTAGGATCTGCCAAGCTAGGGCAAGGCTGATGGAAAAGAAGATCGCTCCGTGCAGGTGGTTATTGAGGGTCACGACAAAGGTTGTCAAAAAAGTGCCCCAGATTGCAAGGGATAGAACGGCCATGCGAGTCCAAGCTCGCGGAACATGGGACTCCAACCAACGATGCAAGGAGCACCACCAGAGTGCAAGCGGGACTAGGTTCACAAGGATCAAAACGATTCGGCCGACCAAGTAGGGATCTTCGGTCAGGGATTTGCCTCGAAACGCGTAGGTCGCCATCATGACCGGTTTGGTGACGGCCGCGAGCATGAGAGTCAGCAAGGGAGGTTTGCTTGAGTAGCTATGCTCGATGCCGTCGGAGCCGCGGTGACGGACCATGTCGATCGTGTTCCATAGCTTGGACTTTCCCTTCGAGTCGAGAATTTCGACGATGGAGTCGATTTCCCATCGCCCTTCTTGGGTCAGCGCTGCGATCGCACTCCAACGCGATCGATCGTTGGCACTGAGGAACGGGACCTCGTTGTTCACTGCGGTGATGCCCAGGATTCGAGCGGCTTGAACTGCGATGGCCAAGGTGATCATCCACCAGCCGATCGTGCGTGTCGAGATGCTTGGGGAACCATTTTCGAAGTCTTGGGTCATGATCACTAGCCTGTAGAATTCAATTCATCGTTTTTTGCGATTCAGATCGGTAACCAGCACATGGATCAGCTTGGGGGATCGACCCGCGCGGCGATCGAGTAGACGCGTCGAGCGGGTTGAGCATTGGCCACGAGCAATTCTGCGATCAAGCCGGTGGCAAACGCTTGGATCCCCACAACGATCAACAGGATCGAAACAAAGAAACTGGCTCGCTCGTGCAAGTGCAATGGGTTCTCATAGCCTGCAAGTCGGGTCCAGCCCCAGATACAAATCAGCAGGCTGAGCATAAAGGCTCCGACGAAGAAGATCGCTCCGCCGAGTCCTCCGAGCAAATGCTGTGGCCGGTATCGAAATCGGGTTAGGAAAACGACCGTTGCAAGGTCGAGAAACCCTTTTGGAATTCGGGACCAACCGTACTTGGAACTGCCGAACTCTCGGGGGTGGTGTTCGACAGTGATCTCTGCGACTTTGAATCCTCGCGCGGCTGCCAACACAGGCACAAATCGATGCATTTCACCGTACAAATCGATCTCTTCGAGCACCTCTCGACGGTAGGCTTTAAACCCGCAGTTGAAATCGTGCAGGGGGATTTTGGAGAAGTACCTTAGGATCGCATTGAAGACCAGCGAGGGCCAGCGTTTGTGCCAAGGATCAAAACGATGCTGTTTCCAGCCGCTTACGACGTCGTAGCCTTCACCGAGCTTCGCGAGCATCCTGGGAATTTCCTTGGGATCATCTTGTAAATCCGCATCCATGGTGATGATGATTTTGCCGGTTGCTTCTGCGAAGCCCGCTGCCAATGCTGCTGCTTTTCCGAAGTTCCTTCGGAATCGCAATGCCCGCACCGAGCCGCGTGCTTGGGCTAGCTTCTCGATGGCTTGCCAGGATCCATCGGTAGAACCGTCGTCGATAAATACGATCTCACAGAGTTCCCCATCGCACGATGCATCGATGCGACGCACGAGTTCGAAAAGGGTTTCTTGTTCGTTGAGCAAAGGGATCACCACGGAAATCGGATTCATTGCAACTCCTCGATTCGCAATACCCTGGCCAGCAACCGGCGGACCCCTTCAAAGAGCAACATCCCCATGACCAACCCGAGTCCATCGAAGGCTAGATCCTGAAGATCAAAACATCTGCCGGTCCAAGGTTGCGTTAGCTCATCGAGCCAAGCATAGAGGCAGCCAAAAACAAAAGTGGGAATGGCATAAGCGTACCATCCGTAGTGACGAGCTCGATGTTGCATGGCAAAACTGAGCACGAATCCCAAGACCAGGAATGCCAACGTATGAAGCAATTTGTCGTTTGCCCAAGCCAAGGTTCGCGGAACATTCTGTTTTGGCAAATGGGTCATGATGAACATAAAAACAAGATACAACAAAGCCACGAGGGTTGAAAGTTTATTGGGGATGCTGCTAGCCATGAAATCTTTCGTTTCAATCCGGTACTCGATCGAGAGTTCTGGTCATTTGGCGTGCAAAACATCATGGCGTAAATAGCAAAGAGCCTCGCCGAAAGCGAGGCTCTTTGGTAATGAGCTTATTGTAGCAAGGGAGCTGGGTTAGTCCCACCACCACTGATCTTCGCGCAGATCGCTCGGGGCAGAGAGCTTTTCAGCCGACGCATCGAGCGTGTTGTCGACCTTCGGATCGTTGGCCAATTTGCGGGCGGAGATGTGGACGCCGCCGATCGGGGTGACCAAGGTTCCTTCTTTCCACATGGCGTTGACGGCGGGCTCGACTTGGGAGATCCCGTTGTTGATTTTTGTGGAGAGCTTTTCCTCGTCGGCAAAGACCCCGAGGTCCCAGTTGGCTTTTCCATAAAAATCGTTTTGCTGCATGAATGCCGCAACGATGCTCATGTCGAAAAGATTGCGCATTTGACTGAACACAGGCATGACCTCACCGAGGGCTTCAAATTTTTGGGTGAACTCCTTGGCAAATCCCACCGATGCGGCATCGCCGGCCCCTGCTCCTCGGGTCCTTTCGCCGGTCTTGGAAAGAAATTCCTTCTCGCTGGTGAGTTTTGCACCCTGGCCTTGCAGGTGCAGTGCAGTTCGGTCTTCGTTGGTTGCAACCGTGCCGTAGTCGGCTTCGAAGTACCATCGTTGAAGGGCGCTGGCATTGGCACCGGCCTGTGTGCGAGCGATCCATGGTTTGAAGGGGATCACGGTGTTTTCCAATCCCAGACCGATGAGCTTCATGCGATAATCGGCTTCTACAAGCACACGGGCAAAGTTCGTCTCGCGAGGAACTCCCTTGATAATGACGTTTTGGTAGCCCAAGGCTTGTTTCATTCCGGCCAAGACAGCCGGATTGATTTGATTGGCCCGTCCTCGGAACTGGTCGTTGTACTGATTCATCCGTTTGATCCCTTCTTGGGTCGGTTCGATCGAAACGGCAATCGAGCCGATCGCGTCGTTCGAGGGAGCATAGACTCGAAGGGCAACGATCAAATCCATCAGGCTCAGAACCGATCGCCCGGACCTCAGGCCGACTCGGTTGCCGTTTTCCGTTACGTGGATCTTCTCGGCCGGACCTGCGATCACGATGTCGTTGGAGTCGGGTAAGAAAAAGACATACTCAATTCGGGTCAAGCCGGCCAATCCTAGGACTTCATCACCGAGTTCCTGCTGTTCTGACACTCGATTTGCAACCAGCTTTTCCAAGCGGTTCAAGGAGACTTTGCGCATTTCCGACGCTACCACATCGGTATTTCCGACGGTTTGCAAAGCAGCCTTTCGGACCCGCAAGGCCAATGTGTTGTCGACGGCGCTGATCCGCAGAACGCCTTGAGGATCGATTTCGACCCCTCCACCGTTCCCGCTGTCGCCGTTGTTGTTATTGCCGCCACCGTTGCCGCCGCCATTGTTGTTGTTATTCCCTTGGGAGAATCCCAAGTTCGCCAAGCTCGCAACGAGCGCCAGGGCGGCGATGAATCTTTTGAGTCGATGGAACGGTTTTTGGAAAAGCATCAGCATTCGCCTTGTACTACGTTTCGCGGTAACGGATTTAGCGTATTTCAGTTCATGGCCCGATAGTTTATTGGCCAGGCTATCGGCTAGCCTATCGGCCAAACGGGCAACGCTACAACCTCTGGTCTGGTATCGGACCGTCGTTGGGTTGCATCAATTCTCAAATACGGTAACTCTTAAGAATAGTTCCCCTTGGGGTGGATATCAACAATTTGGGCAAAATAGGCGGGTGGGGTGAGGCCGGATTGATTAGATTTTTCGTTAAAACCAGGGTTTTCGTTGGAATCGCTCAAGTTCGCTTGACGGTGAAACCCAGCCAACGCTAAATCCTACGTAGGCGGTACGGTCCTTTTGCTTCGGTAACCTCATCTACCCACGGCTCGAAAACTTGTCGGCAACCCCTGGAAATCGCAACCTCAAGGCATCAACCCCTGGGCTCTCATGGCTCGAGAACGCTGGGCGTTTCTTTGTGTTTTTGGGCTTGTCCCTGTTGATCGAGAATTCGGGATTGGCCCAAGCTCCCTTTCCATCGACCACACCCGGGAGTATGCCTCCGAGCCCCGGCTACCCGTCGACTCCCGCCGGCGGTGCATCGGGCGCGTTCCCTGCAACAACCCTTCCCCCCTACTCTGCACCGCCGCCAACCTACGCCGCACCGCCACCGACCTATTCGGTACCGCCGCCGACCTACGGGGTGCCACCTGCATCCGTTCCTTCCTCGAGCTACAACCCTTACGCTCCGACGTTTCGTCCAAGCACCGCTCCTTCCTCGGCCGGTGCTCCGCCGATGTACCCCCCGGCTTATCCGTCCGCTTCGACTTTTAATCAAACCTACAACTCTTGGATGGAATGGCTTACAGGAACCCCTGCCGGAGCTGCAACTCCCACGGCCTACGGGCAGCCTACCTACGGGCAACCATCCTACGGAACCTCGACCTTTGGGGTCCCGACCTACGGGCAGCCCGTAGGGGCTCCGGCGAGTCCCACGGGCTATCCGCCTACGTATCCTCAACCTGGCTATCCGCCGACAGGCTACCCGCCGACGACTTACTCATCACCGGGGTATCCTAGCCCATCGCCGGGCGTGATGTTTCCAGGTACGGCACCCTCGCCACCAAGCCCTTATGCTGCCAACCCTTATGCTGCCAACCCGTATGCTGGCAACCCATATGCTGCTGGCGGGTATCCACCTGCACCTTATCCGAGCTCCTGGAATGCTTGGTGGTACAACACATCCACAGCGGTTCAAACCCAGACTCAGCAGACGATGCGTCTGTGCCAAGGAGTTCGGTTCCGATACACCTACTTGCCAGGAAACACCGATTTTGGGGGTGTCCAAGGCAATCAGATCGAGAGCCACGATTTTGAAACTTCGATGGTCTTTGCGATTCCGCGAATTTTTGGGATGAGCCAACCTTGGTACTTGATGCCAAGCTACGCTCAGCATCTTTGGTCCGGCCCCGAGACGGCCGGCTCGGACCTTCCGGGGTCCGCATTTAGCGCCTTTCTCGATAGCACTTGGGAGACCGATCCGCTTCAGACTTTCGGGGCGGAACTCGGCTGGCGAGTGGGGGTGTTTTCGGCTTTCGACGCGATCAACAACGATAGCATCCGCCTCCAAGGCAAAGCGTTGGGACGGCTCCGAATGACCCCTAATTCGACCCTTCGGGCCGGGGTCTATTACATCGATCGAAACAAGATCAAGTTGTTGCCGGCGGGAGGGATTCTATGGATGCCTAACCAAGATACTCGGTGGGATATCTTCTTCCCTGAACCGAAACTCTCCCACTACCTGACGACCTGCGGTACGCATGATGTCTGGTGGTACTTAACCGGTTACTACGGCGGGGGGGCTTGGACCATCAAGCAACTCGACGCCGATACGACGGAAGAGATCGACATGAACGACTTGCGGATCATGGTCGGTTTTGAAAAAGGCCGCAACGATCTTCTGCGACAAGGTTTCCGAACTTGCTTTTTTGAAGTCGGATACGCGTTCAATCGCGAGTTGATTTTCCGAACTCGCCCCGAAGCGAGTATCACTCCTGACGATAGTCTCGTGTTCCGGGCTGGCTTCGGGTACTGATACTAGTATCGAAGATCCACCACAGAAAACACGAAGACCGAATACATCCACCACGGAACACACGGAACACACGGAAAAAGAGGGCTGCTATTCGGTGTGTTCGGTGTGTTCTGTGGTTTTATTCCAAGCCGATGAATCGGGACAATCCTAGGTGTTGCGATACGGGGTCTTTCAGATTGGGGGGCCTCTGGTCTTGCGGCGAACAACCGCTGTATTTTGCGGGAAAACTTGAGCATAGAGGATTCCACTACGTTTTTTTCAAGCTAGGCTAAGGGTCTCTCCCAACGTAGTTTCCAGATCGGTCATCTTTCAAAGGACCGCTCTGTCCGACCCCCCTACAACGGATTCCTTGTGCCATCATGCTCCGCAATCTATCGCGTTTTATTTGCCTGAGTTGCTTCGGGCTCTTGGTGGTCCCCTCGGGCTTGGCGATGAGTCAAGAACCGAGTCCAATTCCTGCCCCTCAAGCTCCGGTGGACCCACCCGTCCAGCCTGCGACCGAGCCGCCTGCGACGGCTACACCTGCGACGGCTCCACCTGCGACTGAGCCGCCTGCGACGGCTCCACCTGCGACCGAGCTGCCTGCGACCCAAGCTCCCATTGTCGATCCGGTTGCTCCTACCGAAAAACGACTCGAGGCGATCGAGAAGCTTCTCGAGCAACTCTCTAGCGACCTGCAGGCCCGCAAAGCCCCCCAAGCTCCAAGCAAGCCTTCCGAGGATAGCAAACCCGCGGTTGAAAAAGGTTCGGAAAAGAGCCCAGAGCGCCCCGCCGACGACTTGGTACCAACTCCACGACCTCGCGGGGAACGAGCCGCTGCACCGAAAGCCCCTGCGAGCGTCAAGCTAGAGCCCTCTTGGCTCGAGGAGATCAAGTGGCGATCGATCGGTCCGGCGAACATGTCCGGGCGTATCTCCGACATCGCGGTTCACGAAAAGGACACGTCGCTTTGGTGGATCGCAACCGCTTCGGGTGGTTTGCTCAAATCGACCAACCACGGTGGATCCCTACAACACCAATTCGATCGTGAAAAAGTCGTCTCGATTGGCAGCATCGCGACCGATCCGAACAACAAAGAAGTTCTTTGGGTCGGAACCGGCGAGATCAACCCTCGCAACTCGGTCTCCTATGGCAACGGGGTTTACAAGACCATCGATGGTGGAAAAACATTTCAGCACCTAGGCTTGGACCGTTCCTATCAAATCGCCAGGATTTTGGTCGATCCAAAGAACTCCGATACCGTCTATGTCGGTGCCGCTGGACGGCTCTATGGAAGCAACCCAGAGCGAGGCGTCTACAAGACCACCGATGGTGGAAAGACCTGGCAGCAGAGCCTCTTTGTCGATGACCAAACCGGCGTGATCGATATGGCGATGAGTCCTACCGATCCGAACACGATCGTCGTGGCCATGTGGGACCGCATGCGCGACGGCTTTGACTCCTGGCCAGGGACTGTCCCCAAACCCGACGGCGTGGACGGCTACGACCCGATTCGCAAATGGGGCAAAGGGGGCGGGATTTTCCGCACCACCGATGGCGGGACCAACTGGACGAAAATATCCAAGGGGCTACCACCGGGTATGACCGGTCGGATCGGTCTGGATTGGCAGCTCCATTCGCCAAACGCTCTGTTTGCCATCATCGATTGTGAGGACATCGGCAAGGGACCTCCACCTTTTGCCGCTTATCTGGGCTTGGTCGGACAGAACATCGATGCCAAAGCGATGATCACTCAGGTCATCACCGATAGCCCTGGGGCCAAAGCCGGAGTGCAAGCCGGCGATCAATTGATCTCTGTCGACGGTGCCAACCTCGTTGAATTCGATACCTTGCTCGAGACGCTTCGCAAGAAACGTGTTGGCCAACGTGTATCGATCGCGATCAAACGGGGAGACGAGGACAAGACCTTCGACATCCTACTGACGGGAAGACCGGGCACTGCAGCCCAGGCGACGACGGTCTCGCTGGGTGTGGCAGGCGAGGACCAGGAGGAAAAGATCCTTGTTCAACGTGTCTCGGTCGGCGGTTCGGCGGCAAAAGCTGGAGTCAAAATCGGTGATGTGATCACCAAGGTTGATGGACAAGCTCCAGGTGCTCTTCAGGCGTTGAACGAAAAGATCCAAAAGAAATCCGAGGGGGACAAAGTCCAACTCGAGATCCAACGCGGAGAGGAAAAAAGCGAACTCAGCGTCGTGCTGGAAGCTCGCGTAGGACGCGGAGGGGGCGGGGGCGGATTGCAGTCGCCTGCTCAAAGCAACGTCTTTATGGGAATTCAGGGGGAAGATGCCTCGGGGGGAGGTGCCAATCTGACCTCGGTCACCGAGGCCGGACCGGCCGAAAAAGCGGGTCTGAAATCCGGCGATGTGATCCTTCAACTCGATGGCAAAGACATCGCCAACTACGAAGGGCTCGTGAGCGAAATCCGCACCCATAAGCCGGACGACAAACTCAAGGTGAAGGTCAAACGTGCCGACCAGACGCTCGAAATCGAAGTCGTCCTGGCCGATCGGCTTGCGGGAGGCTCGGCCGCTCGACCTTACACCTACTCCTATTTCGGTCAGTCACCTAACGTTCAGGACCAACAAGGCTCCGAGGGGTACAAGTACGGTGGCGTTTACAAGTCCACCGATGGCGGGGCAAGCTGGCAACGCATCAATTCCCTAAACACTCGCCCGATGTATTTTAGCGTCGTGAAGGTCGATCCGAGCGACGAGAAGAATCTCTATGTGCTTGGGGTTGCACAGCATCAGTCCCGAGACGGTGGAGCGACGTTCGACGAGGATTTTGGTCGAAGGGTCCATGCCGATGGTCACGATCTTTGGATCGACCCGAGCGATGGCCGGCACATGGTTCTCGGCTGCGATGGCGGTATCTACACGACGCACGATCGTGGGGCGACCTGGGATCATATTAATACCGCTGCGATCGGTCAGTTTTATCATGTGGCGATCAGTCCCAAGCAGCCTTATTGGGTCGCCGGTGGACTGCAGGACAATGGATCATGGGCCGGTCCAGCAATCAGCCGATCCGGAGGGGCGCTGAACGAAGATTGGGTCAATATCAACGGTGGGGACGGTTTCGTATGCCGCATCGATCCGAACGACCCGGACCTTTTTTATGCCGAGAGCCAAAACGGTGCCATTGTCCGACGGAATCTTCGGACCGGCGAAAGAGGTTCGATCCGCCCGGCTCGGGTTGATGGAATGAGCTATCGGTTCAATTGGAATACGCCGTTTCTCCTCTCGAGCCACAACTCGAAAATCTTCTATAGCGCTGGCAACTACGTCTTCCGGTCGTTGGATCGGGGCAATGACCTGCGCCCTATATCTCCCGAAATCACCCTGACTCAGCGAGGCTCTGCAACCGCGTTGTCGGAGTCCCCAAGGGACTCGAATGTCCTGTATGCGGGGACCGATGATGGCGCACTGTGGGTCACTCGCGATGGCGGAACGAACTGGAAGAACATCACGGCGAATTTGAAATTACCCAACCCACGTTGGGTCGCGACAATCGAAGCTTCAAAGCACTACAAAGGTCGTGTCTACGTCTGCTTGGATGGCCACCGATCCGATGATGATAACCCTTATGTGTTTGTTTCCGAAGACTTTGGCGAAACGTTCAACCCCCTCCACACCGGTTTGCCATGGGGCTCTACGCGTTGCCTGAGGGAGGATTTGGTCAACCCAAGTCTCCTGTATCTCGGTACCGAATTCTCGCTTTGGGTATCGATCGATCGAGGACAAAACTGGACCCCGTTCAACCAAAGCTTGCCAACCGTCGCGATCCATGACGTGGCGATCCATCCTGAAAACGGCGAAATCGTCGTGGCCACCCACGGGCGCAGTTTATGGGCTTGCGACGTGACCGGATTGAGGCAACTCAAGTCCGAAAACATCGGCAAAGAGATCGCGTTTTTTGACCCGCTCGACGTGACGCGTTGGCGGAACGATTCTGGCCGCGGCGGAACCAACCGTAGCTTCGTCGGACAAAATCCATCCCAAGGGGCAAAGCTTTGGTATGCGTTACCCAAAAAATCCGAGAAGGTCGTCGTGCGAATTGAGAACATCGACGGGGAGTTGATCAGCGAGCTCAACGCCAAGGTCGAGCCAGGATTGCACCTGCTGACCTGGGACCTTACCCAAACCAACCGCGATGCGGCTCGCGGACCTGGCACTGGCGGTGGCGGTGGCACTAGGCCAGCGGGTCGAGCTCCTCGCGAGCGGACCGAACGCTCCGGCGATGAGGCCACGGATCGACCGAACCCGAACCCTAGCACTCCAAATCCACCTGCTCAAGAGGAAGCCGATGCCGAAGGCCAGCAGCCTACCCCGTCGAGTCCCGCGGACGCCTCGGCGACGCAAAACCCTGGAACTCAGCCTTCTGGTACACAGCCATCTAGAACTCAGCCCTCTGGAACGCAAAACCCAGGTGCAGCCTCGGCGCCCACGGGCAATCGAGCGCCGGGAGGATTCCTCGGTTTCCGCGGCGCACGGCCCGTCCCCAACGGCGTCTACCGCGCGCAGTTGATCGTCGATGGCAAAGTGATCAAGAGCCATGCGATCAGCGTCAATCGCGATCCGAACCTGCCCGAGAACGCTCTTGCCGATGAACTCTACGAATTGCAGGTCCTTTTGGACAAGCAAGCCAAGGAGAACAAGTACCAGAACAAGTCCAACGGTCGAGGAAACTACGGTGATGATTGATGTTTTATGACGAGTAATCCACGACCACACCTAGCGTTCACGCTGGTTGAGCTTCTTGTGAGCATTGCGATCGTTGGGATCCTCGTCGGGTTGCTCTTGCCAGCGATTCAAGGTGCACGAGAGGCGGCTCGAAGGATGCACTGCGGGAGCAATCTGCGTCAGATAGGACTTGCTGTGCATCAATTTGTGGATGCTCGGAAGTGCTTTCCAGCATCGGGGTGGTCGAGAGCCTCTGCGCAGAATCCGTCGGGTGTTTATATCGGTTGGCAAGCGTCCGTGTTGGTGCATTTGGAGCAGGCTCAAGTGGCCGTCGGCTACGATCGCGATAGCCATTGGTGGTCGGATCGGAATTTGCTCCTTGGCAGCATTCCGCTGGGAGTTTATCAGTGTCCATCGACTCCATTGGTCCTACGGCCAAGTTCCTTGGTAGCCAAACTGCCGCGTCCCACTTTGGTGCTCGATAGTCCGCTTGGTCCTAGCGACTATGCGGCGCTTATGGGGGTTCGTGCGAATATCTCCCCTAGGAATTATCTTGCGAGCGAATCGACAAGATCGGTGATGTACCGCAATTCGTCGACCCGATTTGCCGACATCACCGATGGCTCATCGCAAACGACCTTGGTCGTCGAGTGCGGTGCAAGACCTGCGGTCTATCGCGATTCGAAACTTGTGCGAGATCTAGGGAATGACCAAGGAAACGGGTGGGTAGACAGCGAGAGCGGTTTTAGTTTAGACGGCTCGGATGCGACTGGGTCGAGACAAGGTGCCGGTCCGATTCAGACCCCATTCGCGATGAATCGGACCAATGAGAACGAACCCTACAGCTTTCACCCCGGCGGTTGCCATTTCTTGTACGCTGATGGTCACTGCCAATGGACGGACCAATCGATCGATTTGGCCATTGCAGCCGCTTTATGCACAAGGGCCGGCGGCGAGATCCTCGCGCAGGATATTCCTTAGCGGGCCGATCTTCCGTAGGTCTCCGTCAGTTCGCCTAGCCAATCGGCAAGCTCCTCGGTCAGCAGGCCTGATGGACAGCGCCAAGTCCAATTCCCGACCGTCGTGCCCGGGGTGTTCATGCGGGCTTTGGTATCCAATCCCAAGAGGTCTTGGATCGGCGAGATCGCCAAGCATGCGACGGATCGCCAGATTGAGCGAATCATGGCTCGATGGATCTGAGCGGGCGAGCAATCCAAGTATCGGATGGCAAAGGCCTTTTCTCGGTCGATCTGATCCTGGGTCCGAGTGCTCGATTCGCCTGCCTGGCTTGCATACCAGCCAACAACCGTGTCGTTGTCGTGGGTGCCTGTGTAAGCGACGCAGTGGCTTGGGTAGTTATGGGGTAGATCTAAGGAAGAAGCCACCGCGTCACCGAATCCAAACTGCAAAATACGCATGCCAGGGAAGCCGAACGCATCGCGCAGTTGGCGGACCTGGGGCGTGATGAACCCAAGGTCCTCGGCGATCACCGGCAAGTCTTGTCCTGGATGCTGATTCAATCCCTGGGAAATCTTGTGGAAAAAATCATGCCCCGGCCCGGGCTTCCAGTGACCTATCTTTGCATCGGAGTACTCGGCCGGAATGGCATAGTAAGATTCAAAGCCTCGGAAGTGATCGATGCGAATCAAATCGCACCAATCCAGGGACTTGCGGAATCTGCGAATCCACCAATCGTAGGCGCTTTGCTGATGTTGCTCCCAGCGATAGAGGGGGTTGCCCCAACGTTGGCCATTTTCCGAGAAGTAGTCTGGAGGAACCCCAGCGACGAGCGTCGGATGTCCTTGATCATCCAATTCGAACAGGTTCTGCTGTGACCAAACGTCGGCACTGTCCATCGACACAAAAATCGGTATGTCGCCGATGATTCCAATCCCTAGACTCGATGCATACTGGCGCAACTCTCTCCATTGCCGATCGAATACAAACTGCACAAAGGATTCGAATTCGCAGGCACCTTGGAGTTTGCGATGCCAAACGTCCATCGTATGGGGATCGCGCCTCTGGAGTTCGGGCTCCCATTCGTGCCACGCCCGATCTTGGTGATAGGCTTTGCAAGCGGTGAACAAGCAGTGATCGCCGAGCCAGTCTCGATTGCGATGCCGAAACGCATCTGAGTCTTGGGTCCAATCGGGCCGATGGGTCGGTTGCCTGCGAAACGCCAGTCGCAATAGCTCCATTCGTCTGGGAGCGAGCTTGGAAAAATCGACTCGTTCAAGATCCTCTTGGGTGACCCTGGACATCGAATCGTCGAGGTCTTCTTGCTTGAGCAAGCCATCGCGCACGAGCAATGCGGGGCTGATGAGCAACGGATTTCCTGCAAAGGACGATGGGGATTGGTAGGGGGAGTATCCGTAACCGACCGGTCCGGTGGGAAGAATCTGCCACCAGCGTTGGCCAGCACGATGGAGAAAACGGAGGAATTCATAAGCACCTGGGCCGATGTCGCCTGAGCCTAGATCGCCGAGGCTCCAGTCGCCGTCGGTTCCGGGCATCGCGTCTGGGTGGGCAATTCCTCGGGGGCGAGGGGCCAGGCTAGTGACATGGATCAGTTGGCCGGCGGCTCTGCGAAATAAAGTCTCCATCGAATCGCACTTCCCTGTCCGTTTGAGGACTTTTGACCCAACAGAAACACTTTGAAATCTCTAGAAATCGCAATTTCCGGGACTGCGTGGAAAAGGTATCACATCGCGAATGTTCGCCATGCCGGTGGTGTACTGGACCATCCGTTCGAGCCCCAGGCCAAAGCCCGCGTGGGGGACCGTTCCGTACCTGCGAAGGTCCAGGTACCACCAATAATCCTCTTGCTTTAGGCCGCAGCTTTCAAGCCGTTCGATCAGCACGTCGAGACGCTCCTCGCGCTGCGATCCTCCGATAATCTCGCCGACACCCGGGACCAGAACGTCCATCGCGGCGACGGTCTTTCCATCGTCGTTGAGCCGCATGTAAAACGACTTGATCTCCTTGGGATAGTTGTACAAGATCAATGGGCCCTGGACGTGCTCCTCCGTTAAAAAACGCTCGTGTTCGGATTGCAAGTCCGTCCCCCAACTGACTGGGTAATCGAACTTCTTACCGCTCTTGATGAGTATCTCAACGGCTTCGGTGTAGGTCATATGGACAAACGGCTTGTCGAGGACCAACTGAAGCGAGGCGAGCAACCCGGGCTGGACACGCTTTTCGAAAAAGTCCATGTCCTCGGCACAATGCTTGAGTGTCTCTCGGATCATGAACTTCAAATAGCGTTCGGCTAAGCCCATGTTGTCTGCGAGTTCATAGAACGCAGCCTCGGGTTCGATCATCCAAAACTCCGAGAGGTGCCTTGAGGTGTTCGAGTTTTCCGCGCGGAAGGTTGGTCCAAAGGTGTAGATTTTGCCCAATGCACAAGCGTACGTTTCCCCTTCGAGTTGTCCGCTGACGGTTAAGTAGGCAGGCTTTCCGAAAAAGTCCTTTGAGGAATCGACCTTTCCTTGGACCGTCGGGAGGTTGTCGAGCGGCAGGGTCGTCACTCGGAACATCTGCCCGGCACCTTCGCAGTCGCTGGCGGTAATGAGCGGAGTATGGACCAGTACGAAGCCTTCCTCGTGGAAGAACTCGTGGGTGGCCAAGCTGATACGATCCCGGACTCGGGTAACGGCGCCGAAGGTGTTGGTTCGTGGACGTAGGTGGGCCCACTCGCGCAGTTTTTCAAACGAGTGTTGCTTTTTTTGCAATGGATAGTCCGTTGCGCTGGCTAGCCCGAGCACTCTTAAGCTGCTGGCCGACATTTCGGTGGCTTGGCCCTGCCCTTGGCTCGGCCTGAGTTCTCCGTCGACGACGATGCTTGAACCCACCGTCAGGGTCAGTACATCCGACGCATAGTTGCTAAGTTGAGCATCGGCGATGATCTGAAGATTCCCCATGGAACTTCCATCGTTGATTTCGATGAAACTGAAGCCGCCTTTGCTATCCCGACGCGTGCGCACCCAGCCGCGAACCTGTACCCTCTGTCCTGCCGACTCGGCCAGGCGAGCTTTTTGAACGGAAATCCACGGGTTGCTGCTCATTTGATGCTCTAAGAAAAAGGGTCAATCCGGATAGCGTCGGGTGCTTACGACGGGATCCGAGATTATAGCAAAATCCGCTGGCATGGTAGATCGATTGTCCCCAATCGATCGGAGCTTGTAGTCCGAGTGGCCGTTGAGAAAAGCAGCCGAGAAAACCGCAGCCCCCGCCGCTTGCGCGTCGGGAGGAGCCATTGGGGACAATGGCTCTACACTGGGGGGCTTATTGGTAGATCGATTGTCCCCAATCGATCGGAGCTTGAAGTCCGAGTGGCCGTTGAGAAAAGCAGCCGAGAAAACCGCAGCCCCCGCCGCTGGCGCGTCGTGTAGAGCCATTGGGGACAATGGCTCTACACTGGGGGGCTTATTGGTAGATCGATTGTCCTCAATCGATCGGAGCTTGTAGTCCGAGTGGCCGTTGAGAAAAGCGGCCGAGAAAACCGCAGCCCCCGCCGCTTGCGCGTCGGGAGGAGCCATTGGGGACCAATGGCTCTACCATGGAAGCCCCCGCCGCTGGCGCGTCGGGAGGAGCCATTGGGGACAATGGCTCTACCATGGAAGCCCCCGCCGCTGGCGCGTCGGGTAGAGCCATTGGGGACAATGGCTCCGCACAGGAGGATGCCGCCGGGCGATGCTTCTACTTGACCGAAGCAGAAAGAGGCACGACGTTATCCTTGAGTCGGTACACGACGTCCAGGTCCGCTCGTGGCTTGGTTGCCAGATCCGTCAAAACAACGATCTTGCCTCGCTGTTCGGAGTTGCTCTTTTTGTCGCTGATTGCTGCCGACTTGGGAGTAAAAACAAGAGACAGTAAATGCATGTCCTTGGACTCTTCGGGCAACTTGGTACTCGATACATCGAAGTCTTCGCTCGAAATTCCAAGCACCCTGAAGGATTCGGTGGCCTTCAGACGGACCAACTTCTTGATCTCTTCTTGCTTGCCGATCGACCCTAGCGAAAACAGATTCGGCTGGATCGACAAGGAAGGCTCTACGTTGGCGCTGAGTCCCAACGAAAGGGATTTGATGTTCAAGTCGTTCGTGTGCAGCGCAATCTCACTTTGCAGCGGCCCCGTCGGTGCCGTTTCGTCCAACGTCACCTTCAGCCCATAGCGGACTTTCCCACCCTGGCGAAGTTGCTCCTGGATTGCGATCTTCACGTAAGGTAGATCGCATGTCGCATGGGTCACCTGCCAAGTCGATTTTCCAACATAGTCCAAAGTCACATCGACCTCTTTGGCTGTCCCTTCAGACAGCTTGCCAAAGCCAACCTCGTTGGGGTTAAAAACCACATCGGATCGGATGTATCCTTTGACCGTCAGTTGAACCTCAGAAAAACTCGGTTTGTCGAACGTCACGGTGATCGTCGCACCACGCGACCCGGTGTGGGTGGCTGTATTGAATACGGCCAAGATGCAACCGCTCTGGCCTGGCTCAACTGTCTCAGTCAAAATGCTCGGCGTAGTACACCCGCAGGACGTGCGGACACTCCGAACGTGGATCGGGGTAGGATAAGGGTTCTCGAAGTAAAAACGATGCTCGGTCTTGGCCGAACGCGCGACGGTTCCGAAATCATGGCTCCGCTCTTTGAATGCGGTCTGAAATTGCTGCCCTAAAGCAGCCGTAAAGCCCATCGCTATCCACATCAATGCCATCAGACTCGCTCTCATCGCAATTCCCCGTTTTGTTTCTCTTGCCGTTGTTCAACTCTATGCTGTTTCGACTTGGATGTCTCTCTACTATTCCGTCTGTGTGATCGACCGACTTTGCAACCTGCCGTCTTTGGCTACTGGCTCTACCTCTGCTGCTTCGGGTAGCGCTCTAGGAACAGCGTAAGCCTGCGTCGGTCGGACAAGTATCCCCCTAAATAAAGAACGAATTGCAATTTCGGAAAAAAATGATTCGAGTCGATTCGACTCTTGCTGGTCTAAGCGTTTTGATCGTCAATCTCCCTACCCTTGAAATACCGCCGAACTGACAAGGTTTCTCCAAGCGATACAAAGCGAATCTCCATCTTTTTATTGTGATCGAATTCGACTTGCGACCGACAAGCTCGCCCGCACGCTCGAACGAGTGTGGCAGACTAGCAGGAACACTTGAGGAATTCTTGCTATGGCAATCAAAAAGAAAAATCAGCCCACCGAAGAATCGTCAACGACGGCTCGTCCTAGCATGCTGGTCGTGGTTGTCGTCCTGGCCGCGGCGACCAGCTCTTGGTATTGGTACCAGCCTTTGTCGGATCCATTGCCTGGGATCGACCCGATGGCCGACTCGGCGAGCAACTACTCGGAAACTCACCGGACCCTCATCGAGCCGAACACCAACGTCACGAATCCTGCGAGCCCTGCGGAGGTTCCGGTCTATTCGGCACTTCCCGAGGATCTCGTCGGAGAGCGTCAAGTCGCCGTGCGTCCATTCCAGCCGATGCCACAAGGTACCCTCCGAGAGGTCTTGTCCAAAGAGCCCTTGCCGGTGATTCCAATCTCCAGGCCGGATCGGACCCGACCGGACAACCAGTCTGCACTGGTCGCAGCCCGCCCTCCCCTTTGGACCTCGAGCGATTCGCCAAATGCGGACCCGAATGCAACTCGCTTCGGCGAATCGTTAGCAAGTCGCTCTGGGGCTGCGTTGGGGATGTACGCAAACCCGCAATCCAACGATTGGGATCGTCAAAGTCCGTTTCCAACTCGAAGTGCTACGCAAGGTGCCGGTTCGACGGCAACAGGCTCGATCGCGGCCTCCTCAGGCTTAGTCCAAGGAGATCGCATCGTGGCGATCGAGCCCCCGCGGCCGGTCGCTTCGGCTTGGCCTGACTCGAGTTACAAGCCTGATGCGAGGCCATTTGAGTCTTCATCGATCGCCAAGAGTCAGCCGAATCCTCCATTGAGGATGCGTACGATGGATGGGGCATTGCTTGCTTCTCAGGGATCCGGGCAGACTGGCAAGATTTCTGTTTCGGATTCTCCGATTGAGGAGTCCAGCGGACCCCGGGCGTCCGAAGTGTCTGGCTCTCGAAGGACAGTCCCGACGGCTTGGTCTAGCGGCCCCTCGGTTTCCCCCCATCGCGATCCGACGGGCAAGAAAAGTGGAGCGGTTATCCGTCAGCCCGCTAAGCCTTAGTTCTCGGAGGGCTTGTCCTCGGTCCCGAATTTCTTGATGTACGATTCCGCTTTAGCTTTTTTGCGGGGCGGAATAGGAGGCTGATCGAATTCGATGGCTTTTTGGAAGTCTCTACAAGCGAGCGCTTCGTCTTGGCGAGCGATATGGAGCAAGGCTCGGTAGTAGTAGAGCCACGCATTCCGAGGCTGGATTTCTTCCGACTCGCTCAGGGCGGCTTGGGCATCCTCGAACCGCCCGGCAGAGATAAGGGCTCTGGCGTAGTTGTTTAGGTAGTAGGCGAGGTGATCTTTTTCCTTATCGCGAGCGATAGAAATGGCTTTTTCCAGGTCGATGATGGCGGGCTCGTAGTCGCCCAATTCTGCGGCGCATCCACCGCGGCCGTTGAGGGCTTTGGAGGACTCCTTTTCGAGTTTGACGATGACATGGTTGAAATCCTCCCAAGCTTCTGCGAATTGGTCTGAGTACCAGTAGGCCGCAGCCCTTCTGAGGTAACCGGTTTCATTGCTCGGATCTAGTTCGATGGCTTGGGTAGAAGCTCGGATGGATTCTTCGAAACGGTTTTGGATAAAGGAGATATGTGCCGACATGACCGCGCGGGTGAATTCTGTTTCTTCGGCCGATTCGGGTTGCAGTTGTACCGCCGCATCGAGATCCTCTTGAGATTTCTCATCGTCCCCTTGTTGCTGGTAGATGGCGCTTCGACCGATCAAAGCGGGTGCAAAGTCTGGATCCTCTTTGAGGATCGCATCGAGATCGCTGAGGGCTTGGTCCATTTTCCCCAATTGGATGTTCAACTGCGCTCGAGAGAACAGGGCCGGAAGCAGATCAGGGCTCGATTGGATGACCAGATTGAGGTCCCTTTCGGCTCCTTTGAGGTCATAGCCACTCATCGACAAACGGGAGCGATCCAGCAAGCATTCTTCGTTGGTCGGATCGAGCGCAAGGGCTTGGTCGAGGAGTTGAAGGGCTCGTTTGCGGTCGCCGAGCGTTTCGCTCACGAGCGCACTGCCTCGTATGGCTTGGATCTCTTTGGGTTCAATTCTTAGAGCTTCATCGAAGTCTGCCCCGGCGCGATCGTTTTGGCCGAGCATCAGAAAGTGGTATCCACGGACTACAAAGGGAATGGCGTGTTCGGAGTCGACTTCGAGAATTGCCGAGAGTTCCGCGACTGCTTCATCGATCCTACCGAGTTTCGAATAGGTTTGGGAGAGTCGGTAGCGTGCAGAGAGGTTGTTCGAGTCGAGTTCGACGGCCCGCACGAGCAGTTCGAGGGCTTCGTCGTAATCTTGGCTGAGGAATTTCGCGTATCCGTAATCGCTCAGAAGTGCGGTGTTCTCGATACCTTGATCGAGCAGGAATTGCGAGTCGGCGATGGCTCCATCGGTATCCCCATTCTCGATCCGTATTTCAATGCGTTGTTGTCGAGCGACCGCCAAATCGGGTTGGTTTTCGATGACCCAATCGATGTCTTCGAGGGCTAACGAGAGTTTTCCGGATTCCTTGTAAGCATCAGCGCGGAGGCCATTGAGGATCGGATGGGCGCCGAGTTGCTCGATGCACCGCGTGAGGTAATCGATCGATTTCTCGATCCCTTCGAGTCGATGGATGATGTAAGCCTTGAGTTGGATAGCTCGAAGATTGGGTCCTTCGTTTTCGATAAAGGTATTGATGTCCTTGAGGGCCCGTTGGTTGTGTCCCTCGAGCATCAGGAGTTTGGCCCTGAGCAGGAGGGAGTTTCCGTGGAGGGGGTTTACGGCAAGTGCCGCGTCGAGTTCGCGGATCGCACCGGAGGTGTCATCGACCTCCTGAGCAACACTGGCGGCGACGAAGTGAAATTCCTCGGACTTTGGACCCTCGGGTGCCTTATCGATCGTTTTTTGGGCTTCGAGGGGAAATCCCATCGAGTGTTGAAGATGGGCTAGGAACCCATACCAGTCGGTACCGGCATCGGGGAGTTTGATCAGCGATTGGCAAACGCTTGCAGCTTTTTCAAGCATCCCATTGCGTTGGAGGAACCTCGCATAGCCGAATAGCAACTCGCGGTCCTGAGGAGATTTCTGCAGCAAGTTTTCCCATCGCACTTGGGCTTGTTCGTACTTACCGGAGGCGGCCATTAGGTCGGGGATCCCCACGTCTAACCGTCGGTTTTCTTCAACCGCTTTCTGCCAATGTTCGAGGTCCTCGACCTGAATCTGGTTTTCCGGCCGAGCCATCATCTCGGTTGCAAACTCGAGATCCTCGAGCGAGGAATCTAGGTTCTTGGTGTCATCGAGAAGCTCGCTTGATTCAACTTCTTTTTGCAGATCTTGCGCCGGACGCATCGCGCGGACATAGCGTTGATAGTCCGGATGAGCATCCGGAAGGGTCAATTCGCGGAATTGGCTGGTACCTTCGAGGTTGCAACTTCGGTACATGAGGATGATCGGGGCTCGGACAGGAAATTCCGGCATCGACTGCAATGCCTTCTCGAGGGCACGGTCGGTTTGGAGCGGCAGGTCGCCCGGTCCGAGCGGTTTTGCAGCGACCTGAGCAAGCGGGAGAACTTGCGTTTGGATGATCCGTTTTCGGCCAGGAAAAAACTGAATCAGTGCTTGGCATGCGATCGGTGCGTCTTCGAACTGTCGGAGCTTTTGATGGAAGGCCGAGTCGATGTATTGGAATACCGCATGGCAAATCGCCAACGATCCGTCCTCTTCGTTGAGTCCATGCATATCGGATAGGACGTACCCGCGATCAAAAGCGATCAGGCTCGATTGGAAGAGGTTTTTCTCCGCATCGGTGCTCCAGGGTTCGAGTTGCGGCGTGCTGTGCCAGAACAATCGACCTTTGGGATAAGCCTGGAGAAATTTACTAAAAAAGGGACTTTTGGCGACCAGTGCGCGGGTAAGTTCTTCGCGAACCTTCGCGTCTTGGGGCTTGCTGCGAAAGTGTCTTTGAAGGAACCAAACTCCGACAAGCGATGCCAGTAGAAACCAAACCAGGGGCAAAGGGGCTTGGAGTCTGTAGGCCAACAGGGCCAGTGCGGCAAGCACCATGCCAGCGGCGAAAAAGTAGATCGGGCGATCTTGATGTGCCGCGACGATTGGCGCCAGTCGGCTGCAGGGCTCGCAAAGGGACAGCGGAAACGAACAAGCGAAATGTTCATCGAGAAAAACGACCGTAGCGATCTTTACCGGCCGTCTTTTCTCGCATTGGCAGCAGTGATTCGAGTGCTTGAGGCGATCCAATAGCTCGACCGATTCGTTGTAGATCGAATTGGCATGCAATAGCTCCTCGGTCACCACGCTCACGGGTGGGAAACCGCTGGAGATCTCGGAAGGGGAGTTGTATAGAAACTGCATGGATTCGATAAGTCCGGGCGTTGGTGATTTAAACTTCAGTCGATGCTTCGTTTTGCTTCGTTAACCATATACATCGTCCCGCATCCTGGACAGAAGAGGTACCACTCGTAGAAATACGTCTGCCCGGGCTTTCGGGCTTTGGGCTTGGGAGTTTTTTTAACCAGGTTCTCTGTACATTTTCGACAAGGTGCTCCTTCCGATGGTTCCACCGCAGGGCCTGGATTCAGGGGGATTGGCCTAGAAACCCGGGTTGCCAGTTGGGGGTTCAGGGAGCGACTGCTCGAAGGGTCCGAGAGGTATCCTTGGTCGTCGGCCAAGTCGTATTGTTGAATCGCTGCGACGGCCAATTCATCGCACCGTTCGTTTTCGGCGACTCCCGCGTGACCTTTGACCCAATGGAATCGGATCGAGTGCCGCGCCGAGGCCACGAGGTAGCGTTTCCATAGATCGACGTTCTTGACCGGCTGACCTGGGCTGCGCAGCCAGCGGTTCTTTTGCCATCGCAGGACCGAACCGCGTTGGACCGTGTCGACTACATACTTCGAGTCGCTGTAGAGGTTGACCAAGCAGGGCTTCGAAAGAGCCTCGAGCGCGACGATCACCCCCATGAGTTCCATACGGTTGTTGGTCGTTAGACGAAATCCGCCAGATAGCTCTTTGCGATGCTTGCCAGCCATGAGCACGATTCCGTAGCCTCCAGGGCCGGGATTGGGCTCAGCGGCTCCGTCGGTGTAGATGGTTACCGATGACTTCTCGGCGGCAATCGGCTCGTCGGGCACGGAAAACTCCAGTTTCGGTTGGGAAAAGTTCCAGAAAAATCCCAGTTGGAAAAAAAGGCCTCTCAGGCTCGTAAGGTGTATTGTAGCGACAAAACAAAGGGGATCCTTCGTGAAAAAAAAAGGGCACGCTTTCGCGTGCCCTCGATCGTTTTGACCCGAGATTGGAGAACTCGGGAATGTCGCTTGGAATGATCCGGTCGAACCGGAAGGAACTAAGCCTTTGGAACGTCGCTGGCCGAAGGAACGGCCGGTGCTGCTGGAACGGCCGGTGCTGCTGGAACAGCGGGTGCTGCGGGAACAGCCGGTGCTGCGTCTGCGGCAGGTGCTGCTGGTGCTACCGTGGCAGGTGCTGCTGGAACCGGAGGTGCAACGGTCGAGCTTTCGACGGTTCCGGCGTTGACTGCTGTTCCGCAGTTGGTGCAAGGAGCCGATTCTACGATGACCGACGAGTCGGACATGACGGTTGTGCCGGCGCATCCGGTGCATCCAGAATCGACAGCAACGCTACCGCAACCGGTGTCGCAACCGGTGTTGCAAGCAGGAGCTGGAGCCGGTGCACATTGAGGAGCAACCGCGCCTGAGCACTTGGCTCCACGGCGGCCACCGATCTTGTTGAGCAATCCGCCACCGCTGCAGTCCTTGGCGACCGCGCCGCTGCAAGCTGCTTTCTTGGAATGCAAGCGAGCGAAAAGGCCGCTTCGACCGCCACTGCATCCATTGTCTCCACCGCAACCGGCCATCGCGACCGATCCAAATCCCGCTGCAACAAAAGCAACGGCCGACAAAACGACTAAACGAAACTGGCTCATAGGAACTTCCTCCCGAGAGAAAAAACTGGGTAAACCACTACCCCGGACTCGATTCTGACAAACCGCACTCCCACCCTAGGGACGCTGTTGAAGTTTGCCGATTGGGGGTTTTGCGTAAACTGTGCAAGTTCGAAGGGTACCAAACCACCGGCAGGTGTCAACGACCCTGGAATGTCATCTGGAAAGCGAGCCTGTGGCTCCTTGGGGACATTCCGAAACATGCAGACCGGACAAAAACCCAAAACTAGTTCCTTCCTGGTCTCAACAAAACCCCATGCATCTGCTAAATTCACGCAACAGATATCCATCTAACTCGCCTGCCATTTAGTCCGACAACGGAGATTATTAGCCGTGCTCATGCCGCTTGGGGTTCTTTCCCAGTACATTTTCGGTTCGCTCCTTTTTGTCCTCTCGTTCCTGATTATCGCCATCATTTTGCTTCAGCGGGGGCGTGGTGGTGGTTTAACAGGAGCCTTAGGTGGGCTCGGTGGCCAAAGTGCCTTCGGGGTCAAAGCTGGCGATATCTTCACCCGCATCACTGCGGTCTTGGTCTTGCTGTGGATCTTCTTCTCGGCACTGGCTGCACGCTGGTACAAAGAGGATGCTCTGGACATTCAAGCCGACACTTCTGCGACCACGAGCATGAGCACCGGTGGCGGGATGGGCGGAACTTCAGAGCTTCCAGCGATTCCGCCGGTGGTATCTCCTGAGACAGCACCGGCAACTCCAGCACCGGCAACTCCAGCACCGGCAACTCCAGCACCGGCAACGGAACCTGCAGCCGTGCCCACTGAGCCAGCCGTGCCCACTGAGCCAGCCGTGCCACCTGCGGCCTCTGAAACTCCGAACCCACCTCCTTCATCGAAGTAACGTTGGCCTTGTGGGGCCTGACCAACTGCGCTTTGCGGTCGTAGGTTTTGGCTTGTCCGATTGGTTACATCCAATGGCCATAAGGTTAATTCATCAGGTCAGCATCACTGGGTTTGCAGAGTATGACGGGTTTGCAGAGCATGACGGGCCATGGCAGGGCCCAGCAAATCGAAGAGGGCCTTTCGATCGAGGCGGAAGTCCGTTCGGTCAACAACCGCTTTTTGAAGGTGACTTTCAAGCTCCACGAGTCGTTGGCCTATCTGGAAAATCAGATCGAGGGTCTTGTCCGCGAGAAAGTTCGCCGCGGTTCTGTGCATGTGACGCTGCGTCTCTCCGGCGGCTCAGCGGCGATGGCGAACAAGGTTTCCGAATCGACGCTCAAGTCGTATCTGGATCAAGTCAAAAGCGGCGTTGGCCGAGACGGCTATCAGATCGTTGTTGAACTCGGATCGGCACTTCAACTTCCAGGTGTTTTGCTACCGAACCCCGGACCTGAGCCCGAGAAGCTCACGGCTTTGGCGCTTTCGACGATTGGCCAAGCCCTCGACGATCTGAACCGCATGCGGCAGATCGAGGGTCAACAGATGGGCAAGGAGCTTACCGAGTCGGCTGCGACGGTACGAGTCATCAGCGACCAGATCGAGGCTCGTGCCCCGAATGTGCTGATCGATTATCGCAAACGATTGGAGTCCCGAGTCCGATCGGCTCTTGCGGAAATGCTTCCGACGGTGGGCGAAATCGATGTGCTGCGGGAGGTCGTCCAATTCTCTGATCGCTGCGACATCCGCGAGGAAATTGTTCGCTTGCACAGCCACCTTGAGCAGTTTCACAGTGCGGTGAGCGATAAGGAGTCCCAGGGCCGCCGCTTGGATTTTTTGATTCAGGAGATCGGCCGCGAGACCAACACGATCGGAGCCAAGGCCAACGATGCGACCATTGCTCACGGGGTCGTAGCGATCAAAACGACGATCGAACAGATGCGGGAGTTGGTTCAAAATGTCGAATGACCCCGGCAAGCTGATCATCATCTCGGGCCCATCGGGATCCGGAAAATCGACCATTGTCTCAAAGCTTCTCGAGAGTTGTCCGTTGCCGCTGGTTGTGAGTGTTTCGGCCACGACTCGACCACCTCGGCCTGGGGAAGTCCATGGGCAGCACTACTGGTTTCTGGGTCCTGAGGAGTTTCAGGCCAAGCGGTCCAGGGGTGAATTTCTCGAGTGCAAAGAGGTTTTCGGGCGAGGATTTTGGTACGGAACGCTCAAAGAGGCCGTTTCGTCTGGTCTTTCTGCCGGAAAATGGGTAATCTTGGAGATCGACGTCCAAGGGGCCTTGGCCGTTCTGGACTATGATCCTGAGGTAATTACGATTTTTATCGACCCAGGATCGATGGACCAATTGGAGCAGCGACTCAGGGATCGGGGAACCGATTCTCAAGACGCCATCCAACGTCGCTTACAGGTTGCCAGAGAGGAAATGGGGCTCAAGCACCACTACCGCCACAGCGTCATCAACGATCGAGTCGATGATGCGGTCGCTCAGGTCTGCCGTTTGCTATGCCAGTACGATTCTCGAATCGGCAAGCAACCATAAAGGCCTGAATCCAACAACCATTTGCCAGAGTCAAACTTAACTACCCACGAGGCGTACCGATGCTCGACGAGCTTAAAGAAGAAGCGATTGTCAACAAAGTCGGGGGGCGATTCAAGCTCTCGACTCTTATCCAAAAGCGTTTGGTACAGATCAACCGAGGGGGCCGTCCGCTAGTCGACATGCACTCGGATGACAAAATGGAAATTGTCATCCAGGAAATTTTGCAAGACAAGATTTATCTGACGCAGACCGGCGAATTGAAGATTTACGGCGAGACGACCGAGCAAGGAGACCTGCTGGATCTGGACGCTGGAGATCTGTAAAGGTCGCCAAGCGGTTCCACCCGAGCAGCCATCATGGCCAGTATCGACCGGATCAAAGACCGGATTGTTGTCGGAGTCTCTGGTGGCATAGCGGCATATAAGTCTGCTGTGCTCGTGAGTCGATTGGTCCAATTTGGCCATCGCGTCTCGGTTGTCATGACCCCCAAAGCCACGGAGTTTGTCGGAGCGGCGACCTTCGCCGCACTGACCGGATCTGGGCCCGTTGTGGATCCATTTGACTCCCGATTCCCGCTTGGGCCACACATCGAGTTGGCTCAGGACTGCAAGCTTCTGGTCATCGCTCCGGCGACCGCAAGGATGATCGCTTCGTGCGCGTTGGGATTGGCCAACGATTTGCTTTCGACTTTGTATCTCAACGTCGAGTGTCCTGTGTTGTTTGCACCGGCGATGAGCGCACCGATGTGGGGCAAGCCCGCCGTGCAAAGAAACATTCAGCAGTTGAAATCCGATGGCGTTCATCTGGTTGGACCTGAGTCGGGTTGGCTTTCTTGTCGCCGCATAGGATTCGGTCGGATGAGCGAGCCCGAGTCGATTCTCGAAGCATGCAAGCCTTGGTTGGAGTAAGGGCACTGTGGCGCACATCGTCATTACATCCGGTCCGACGCGGCAGTATCTCGATCCGGTGCGTTATCTGACCAACGCGTCGAGCGGCAGGATGGGGACTGCACTGGCTCAAGCCGCGTTGGATCTAGGTCATGAGGTCACGGTTGTTTCCGGACCGGTAAACGTCGAGTATCCGACGAAGGCCAAGGTGTCCTGGGTTACGACCACTCAAGAGATGCTCGAAGAGGCCCGCATCGCTTTTTCCAATGCGGACGGATTGATCGGAGCTGCTGCTCCTTGCGATTACATGCCAGAGCATGTCGAGACGAGCAAACTACAGAAGAACGGAAACGATTTGACGCTTCATTTGAAAGAAACGCCTGACATCGTAGCGACACTCGCGGCCAACAAGCTTTCCAAGCAGTGGGTCGTCGCATTCGCACTGGAGACCCAAGACATTCGATTCCGAGCCATTGTCAAGCTTAGCCGCAAAGCCTGCGACATGATCGTATCGAACAGTGCCCAGGCCATGAATTCGCAAGACAACAACGTCGAGGTGATCTTGCGCGGCGGAACGATTTTGGATCAGCTCCATGGTCCGAAGTCGCTCGTTGCAGCCGGAATCCTCAGGCTTATCGATAAACACTTGATCGCACCTACCGTCCATTCGTGAGCCACCTTGCCATGCTCGGATCGATGCACCAGGATTACCCGAATTTACCACCACTCGAAACCCCTTTGGACATTCTTGTTGTGGCTCCGCATCCAGACGATGCCGAGTTAGGGATGGGCGGTACGATCGCCAAGCTGCTTGAGCGGAACGTGCGAATTGGGATTCTCGATTTGACCACCGGTGAGCCGACCCCCCATGGCACGGAAGAAAAACGCCGAGCGGAAACCAAGTCGGCAACGGAGATTCTGCGAGTCACTTGGCGTTACAACTTAGGGCTTGCGAATCGGTTCCTCGAACCGACGCTTGAGAATCGGGCGAAGATTGCCGGTTTGTTTCGTTTGACTCGCCCTCGTTGGATTTTTGCACCTTATTGGCTCGATGCGCATCCGGATCATCTTGCAGCGACCGAGTTGGTCGAGGCGGCTAGGTTCTGGAGCAAACTGACCAAATGCGATTTGCCGGGGAAGCCGTTTCATCCTTCGCGTATTTATTACTACTACTGCATCCATTTGAAGCATATCCCTCAACCGGCCTGGATCATGGACATCAGTTCGCATTGGCAAGTCAAAGCCGATGCGATCATGGCTTATCGCAGCCAGTTCTACGAAGGCAAAGAGCATCTTGATCCACCTGTGATCGAGCTCTTGCGTGAGCAGGCTGCGACTTGGGGAATGTCCATCGGAGTTCGCTACGGAGAAGCGTTCGCATCGAAAGAACCCTTGGGACTAAGCGACCTGGCGCATTTGATTTAGGATTATTGAATCTAGGCTAGTTGGACCTCATCGAGAGTCTGGGACCTGAATGAACACAAACCGTCGGCGTTGGATGCAGCTTGCCGCTCTTGGTGCACCTGGAGTGTTGGTCGGTGGCTGTTGGCAGCGTTCCCACGATGCGACCTATGGAGACAAAGGGTCGAGTCCATCGGAGGCTTTGCCGGTTGTGGCCACGACCGGGATGATCGCCGACATGGTCCGGAGTATCGGAGGTGACGCGGTGCAACTGACGCAGTTGATCCCGGCCGGTGTTGACCCTCATTTGTACAAGCCGATCCGTGACGATGTCGTCGCGATCGTTCACTCGAAAATCGTCTTCTACAATGGTCTTAAGCTTGAGGGACGGATGTCCGATGTGCTCGGTGCTGGCTCGAAGTCGCAGCGGGTGCATGTAGCCCTTTCCGACGCGCTCGATCCATCGAGTCTCATTGGGGAGGCCTCGAGCCAGGAGGTCGACCCTCACATTTGGATGGACGTTTCGATGTGGAGCAAAACGATCGGGTCCATCCGAGACACCCTCGGGGGATTTCTCGTGCACCATCGAGAGCGGTTGGAACGGGCCGCAGGGGAGTTGATCGAGCAACTCGAGGCGCTCGATCGCTATGGGAAAGAGGCCATCGGAAGGATTCCCAAGCCGCAGCGGATTTTGATTTCTTCGCACGATGCTTTCCAGTACTTTGGGCGGCGCTATGGGTTGAGGGTCGAGGGGGTCCAAGGGATCTCGACGGCTTCGGAGGCGGGGCTTCAGCGGATCCCGGAGTTGATCGAATTGATCGGCGCGAATTCGGTACCTGCGGTCTTTAAGGAATCGAGCGTAGCGGGCAAGATGATCGATGCGGTGATCGAGGGTGCTGCAAGCCGCCGGATCGAGCTGCGTGTCGGTAAAGAACTTTACTCCGATGCGCTCGGTCCTGTCGGCTCGGGAGCCGAGACTTACATCGGCATGATGAAGCACAATTTCGACGCGGTCGCCGAGGCTCTCTCGGGTGGCTGATAAACGCGATCAGGCATGTATTTATCGTAGTGCGCTCAGCTTCCATTTCGACCATGGGGGAATCGACGATCGCTAGGGCTAGATCGTATACTTTTACTTGGTATGCAATACAATCACTTCGTGCAATTCCGGGTCCACACCGGGCGGTTCTGGCCTAGATATTTTTTAGGTCACGACTTCCGTGGATGACTCGTGCGATTTCAATGCCATCATTGAGCCGACGGAAGAAAATGACGTATCGGCCGAATGTGAAAGATCGACAGTCTTGAATGCTGAATTCTGCTCGTACTTCGCCTACATCCGGATGCGGAGGGCGAGACTCGAATCATGATGGTCGATTCAAGTCCGCGTGGAGACGCTCGAATACGCCGTCCACATCAGCGCCCAGCCCCCGGTCGAGCTCATCGAACCCTTTTTCGACTTCATCTTTTAGCGTTTCGCTCGCCCTAAGCATTCTGAGGCCTTCAGCAATGACATCCTCTTCGGATAGAAACCGACGAGAGTCAACAAGACGTTTCACGAACGGTGCAAAATCGCTTGGTATTTGGACTGTCATTTTGTGCGTTCTCCGATTTAGGGACACTCAAATTGTACACTTGTCCGGCATGCATTGCCACGCAAAGGGCCGGAACATCGGGTGAGGATGCCCTTTTCCGGGCACCCTCCCCACACCACCACGGCATGCTGGTCCGCACCGGGCCGTTCAATGAGGATGACCAAGCTCAACCCTGCGTACTCGATGGCTGTTTGAACTGCGGCGATGCCGATCGGCATCGACCAAATCGCAGCAGTTCAGTGCTCTTAGACTCTTTTCGCCCACAAATTCCGCTGAAGGGCTAAAGCCTACGTTCGTATTCGGTGATTTTCGACTCGTGTTCCAAGGTCAATCCGATATCGTCCAGGCCGTGGAGCAAGCAATAGCGGCGGAAGGGTTCGACTTGGAAATAGGCCGAGAATCCGTGTCCGTCAAAAACCCGATTCTGTTCCAGATCGACCGTTAGGCGATAAGGTGCGTGGGTTTCGAAGCGGCCGAAGAGGTCCTCGACGAGCTCTTCGGACAAGGCGATTGGCAGGACTCCGTTTTTGAAGCAGTTGTTGTAGAAGATATCGGCAAACGAGGGGGCGATGACGGCTCGGATTCCGAAGTCTTCGATGGCCCAGACGGCGTGTTCACGCGAGGAGCCGCTACCGAAGTTTCTCCGGGCCAGCAGGATCGAGGCATGTGCGTTGCGAGGGAGATTCAGTTCGAAGTTCGGGTTGGGTTGTCCATTTTCGAGGAATCGCCAGTCGAAGAAGAGGAATTGGCCGAAGCCTGATCGCTCGATCCGTTTGAGAAATTGTTTGGGGATGATTTGGTCGGTATCGACATTGGCGCGGTCCATGGCGGCCGCCACGCCGTTGAGTTTGGTGAATGGTTTCATGGTCTTGAAGATTTGGTGAGTGTTTTGTTGGATCGATCAGCGGTATTGCCAATCGCGAATATCGATAAATTTGCCGGCGATTGCGGCCGCTGCGGCCATCGCCGGGGAGACCAAGTGGGTGCGTCCCCCTTTGCCTTGTCGGCCCTCGAAGTTTCGGTTGGAGGTCGATGCGCAGCGTTGTCCAGGATCGAGCCGATCAGGGTTCATGGCCAAGCACATGCTGCAACCGGCTTGCCGCCAATCGAAACCCGCTTCTTTGAAAACCCGATCGAGGCCCTCTTTTTCCGCTTGCTGTTTGACCAGTCCGCTGCCGGGCACGACCATCGCATCGACTTGCCCGGAGACTCGGTAGCCTTGGACGACTTTCGCCGCCGCGCGGAGGTCTTCGATACGGGCGTTAGTGCACGATCCGATAAAGACGCGTTGGATAGGGGTGTTGGTAAGTTTTTCGCCGGCTTTGAGGCCCATGTAGTCCAGGGCGCTGGCCGTCGACTTGCGCTCGGTTTCGTCTTGGAAGTCCTCTGGGGATGGGACTGGTGTATTGACGGAGATGACTTGGCCGGGATTGGTTCCCCAGGTGATCTGTGGCTCGATGTCTTGGCCTCGGAACAGATCGACGCGGTCGTACTTGGCCCCAGGATCGGAGGGTAGATTTTTCCAGAGTTCGACGGCGCGATCGAACTCTTGAGGAGCAAAGGGGCGGCCACGGAGGTAGTCGAAGGTCGATTGGTCAGGGGCGATCATACCGGCGCGGGCTCCGGCCTCGATCGACATGTTGCAGACGGTCATGCGTTCTTCCATGGAGAGGTTTCGAATCACCTCCCCTGTGTACTCCAACACATACCCGTTTCCACCCGAGGTGGTCAGCTTGCCGATCAGGTAGAGAATCAGATCTTTGGCCGTGACTCCGGGAGCCAATTGGCCATCGACTCTCAGTTCGTAGGTTTTGGGGAGATACTGCAGAAGCGTTTGGGTCGCCAGGACGTGTTCGACTTCGCTGGTTCCGATTCCGAAGGCCAGAGCGCCGAAGGCGCCGTGGGTTGCCGTGTGGGAATCACCGCAGACGATGGTCATTCCCGGTTGGGTGTACCCGAGTTCTGGACCGATGATATGGACGATTCCTTGGTGGGGATCGTTGAGGTCATAGAGTCGGATTCCGAACTCTTTGCAGTTGTTCCGCAGCGTATCGACTTGCTGTCGCGAGATCATATCGGCGATGGGCAAGGATCGATCGGAGGTTGGGACATTGTGGTCGGGGGTGGCGATGGTCCGTTGGGGGCGGCGCACTTGGCGTCCGGCGAGCCGAAGACCTTCAAAAGCCTGAGCGCTGGTCACCTCGTGCACCAGGTGCAGATCGATGTAAAGGATGGCTTGTTTTCCAGTTTCGTGATGGACCACGTGCTGGTCCCAGATCTTTTGGAACATGGTCCTGGGACTGGATGGGGTCGGGGGTCTTTCGCTCATGGAATCCGTTGGGGGAAAGGGAGGCAAGCGGTGTTGGCCAGCAAAAGGTTACTCTTATGAGTTTTAGCGTTTTTTTGTCAAGCGTCTGGCGGGGAAACTTCATGCGAATTATATGCTCCCCTGATCTTTTGAAGTAGCCTCAGGTATAGTAACTTACGTACCCGCGTAGCGCGACGCTTTTTGACCTGTGAAATTAAAGGAAGTGATTGACTTATGTCCGATGCCGACGCTCTTCACAATCGATGCCGTTCCTTGGAGAATGCATTTTTTTCTGATCTGGATCAAAAGCTCATCCGTGAGCTTCAAGAGAAGCTTACGGCTGAGGAAGCCGTATCGAAATTGCGAGCCGAATCGGGGATACAGGACGAAGCGACTTTGAAGGCCTTGCAAGGGCTTGGGATCACCCCCGAGGCCCTGAGCGCCTTTCGGATTCTCCCGCTTGTCGCAGTGGCTTGGGCCGACGGCCAAGCCGATCCCATGGAGTTGACGGCCGTCCGCATGATCGCCCAAAAACATCTTGCGGCCGATTCGGAGGCATCGAAGCTTTTGGAGCGTTGGCTCAAAGAGGGTCCAACCCAAGAGATGATCTCCACGTGGGAGTCGTGCGCCGGGGCGGTGTTCTCTTCCATCGGCTCGAAGCAAAGCCAGGATCTCAAAGCCCAATTGATCGAGGAGGTCAACGACGTGGCCAAGGCCAGCGGAGGGGTGTTGGGGTTTGGTGCGACGGCGAAATCCGAAAGCGATACCATCGCGCGCATCAAACGGGCATTGGGTCTTTAGTCCTAAACCCGACCTGCTTTTCCTTAGGCTCTTTAGCACCCTTGGTCCATGCAATCTGCTTCGCACATGACATCCGATCCGAAACACCGTTGTGAATCGCCCAAGGTGGTTTGGCACACCGGTTCGGTGGATCTTGCGCAGCGAGCCGAGTTGATGGGTCAAACCGGATGTGTCGTTTGGTTCACAGGTTTGAGTGGGTCGGGCAAGTCGACGATTGCCAATGTGCTCGATGGGATGTTGCATGCCCGGGGCCGTCCGAGTTTTCTGCTCGACGGTGACAACATTCGCCATGGCCTGTGCGCAGGTCCATCGATGCTTGAATCTCAGTACGATTCAAGTTTTGCCCAGCGATTCGGTTTAGGTTTTTCTCCGCAAGACCGCCAGGAGAACCTTCGCCGCGTCGGTGCAGTGACTTGTTTGATGGCTTCGGCGGGATTGATCTGCTTGACGGCCTTCGTGAGCCCTTACCGCAAGGACCGCGATGGGGTCCGAAGCGTGGTCGAATCGCAAAAAGGATTGCGGTTTTTTGAAGTCTTTGTCGACACGCCGATGGACATCTGCGAGCAGCGCGACCCCAAGGGTCTCTACCGCCAGGCCCGGGAGGGTAAGATCCCGTTTTTCACCGGGATCACCGATCCGTATGAGCCACCTCAGAGTCCAGACCTGGTGCTCGCAGCAGGGGAATTGACCCCTGAGCGACATGCCCAGAGCGTGCTTGAGTATTTGGCTCTCGAAGGTATCTTTCCTGGTGGTTCTGCGAAAGTCCAAGGGGAGGATTCATGAACGCATCTGCCAGTTACCGTTATGTCGTGCGTTGTGGATTGAATCGAGCAATTTTTTCGATGCAGTCGAAGACTCAGCAGAATCGAGGAGATCAGGTCATCGCGCGGTCGAATCGAGGATTCGAGCTCGGAGAGGTCCTTTGCGAGATCACCGATCAGAATCAATCCTCGACTGAAAATCTTCCGAGCGGATCGATCCAGCGAGCGGCCAGCCCAACGGACTTGGCCACATCGGCCCAATGGAAGAAACAAGCGATCCAGGAAGCTGCCGAGAGCCAGTCGATCGTCGATAGCTTGGGGCTCGCCATGCAGATCGTCGAGATCGAGAGGATCATCGGTGGTGAATTGATCACGGTTTTCTTCACCGCCGCCGATCGCATCGATTTCAGGGAACTGGTCAAAAAGCTTGCCAGCAAATTTCAGGCAAGGATCGAGATGCGTCAGATCGGTGCTCGGGATGAGGCGAAGCTATTGGGTGGCTATGGCGATTGCGGCCGACCCTTGTGTTGTTCGGGGCATTTGCTCGAGATGCCGCCGGTCTCGATGCGGATGGCCAAGCTACAGAAGGCCACGCTCGATCCGAACAAACTCTCCGGGCGATGCGGTAGACTCAAGTGTTGCCTTCGCTATGAGAATGACCACTACGAGGAATTGGCAGCCAAGCTCCCCCCGCCTGGCAGTGAGATTCTGACGCGAGAGGGAAAAGCGCGGGTGCTCAATGTTGAGTTGCTCGCCCAGCAGATGCTCGTCGCGACCGAGGACAATCGCCGCATCCTGATCACTCCCGAGGAGTGCTTGTCGGTCATCAAACGAGGGCCTGAATTCTCATGAACGAACATGTCCTAGCGATGATGGAACTCTTGGCCAAAGACCAACGCTATCACCTGGAAGCTTATCAATTCGTACGCGAAGGTTTGGCCTACGCTCAGCGGGTCATGAATTTGCCTTCGTATACCGGTGAAAACGAGAACGACGAGGGCAAGTCCGACCGGCATTTGACGGGTCAGCAGCTATGCCAAGCCATCCGCGAGTATGCGCTCGATCAGTACGGAGCGCTGGCGAAAACCGTGCTGAACAGTTGGGGAATTCATACCACTGGCGACTTCGGTGAGATCGTGTACAACTTGATCCGCATCCGAGAGATGAGGAAAAGCAAGTCCGACCGCCGAGAGGATTTCGATGACCAATACGAATTCGACGAAGCCTTTTCGGCTCGATTTGAACGCATTGGGAGTCAGGATGGATAAGCGGTTCTTGGTAGCGTCTTTGCTGTTGGTCTGTTGGAGCGGGTACATGCTTTGGGTGGTTTCTAGGATTTGGCTCGAATCGCGCTAGCTATGAAATACGTCATCATCATTCCCGACGGATGTGCGGACTATCCGGTCGAATCCCTAGGTGGGAAAACTCCTTTGCAGGCGGCTTATACGCCGCACATGGATGCGATTGCCCGTTCAGGGCTCGTCGGTCAATCCGACAATGTCCCATCGCACCTGCCGGCAGGCAGTGAGGTGGCCAACATGACCCTTTTTGGCTACGACCCGAATCGATTCTTCACAGGTCGAGCGCCGATCGAAGCGGCTGCCCAAGGGATTGTTCTGGGGCCTCACGATTGGGCGATACGGTGCAATACCGTGACGATCCTCGATCAGATCATGGTCGACTTTACCGCCGACCATGCGAGCAACCAGGAAGCTCGGGAGATTTTATCGAGCGTCCAAGCAGCCATCGGCGATGCGCGATTGGAGTTCACTCCGGGGGTTAGCTATCGGAACTTATTGATCTACCGTGGAAGGCCTTCTGAGGCGACCCCTTTTTCGAGCGAGACGCGGACGCGAGCACCTCACGATCTGACCGATGGATCGGTCCTCGATGAATTTCCGCGGGGGCCGGGTTGCGACCTACTGTGCGAATGGATGCAAAAAAGTAGTGAGGTGCTTGCCGATCATCCTGTCAATGCGGTGCGTTTGGCTCAGGGCCGGCCTCCGATCAGTCATCTTTGGCTATGGGGTTTGGGTAAGACACCTTCGCTGGAAAACTTCGAAAAGCGGTTTGGTCTTCGAGGTGCGATGATCACGGCCGTGGATCTTCTCAGGGGGCTTGCGGCCCTAGTCGGCTGGGATCGGATCGAAGCTCCCGGTGCGACGGGGTACTTGGACACCGATTATGCATCCAAAGGCAAAACCGCTATTGCCGCATTGGCGAGTCATGATTTGGTTTGCGTGCACATCGAGGCTCCCGATGAGGCGAGTCACGAGGGGCGGGTCGAGGAGAAGGTCAAGGCGCTCGAAGCGATCGATCGAGAGATTGTCGGTCCGTTGCTCCATGCGCTTCGAGAGCAAGGGCCTTATCGAATCCTCATCACCCCCGATCACCCGACACCGGTGAGCACCAAAAAGCACGCGCATGGCTGGGTACCTTTTGCGATCGCTGGAGATCGGATCGGTTCGGACAAGTCTGAGACTTACGACGAGGTATCGGCGGCTCAAAGCGGACTTCAGATACCCAGCGGTTGGGAGTTGATGCCCCGTTTTGTGCAAGGAGATTGGTAGGCTGATCTTCGGGCAATGCCAGGAAGACAGACCGGCGGTTATTCCCGAAGCTCGCGGCCAGTCAGGTGTAAAAAGACGTGATGGAGGTTGGGGGTTTGGAGTTCGAGATTCTTGATCCGGATTCCCGAGCTGGCCAATCCTTGCATCCAAGCGGGGAGTTCGTCAGCGAGATTTTCGCAAGCTCCGATGATACGGCCGCTGGGGTTATGAACAGACAGGCCCGGTGGAAGTTTCCCGATGGCTCCTTCGGCCTCGACTTCGAGCGAGACACGTTTTTGTTTGCCGACGGTCTGTTCCAAGAGTTGTTCGATTCGGCCTTGCGCGATGACTTGTCCATGATCGATGATCACAATCCGATCGCTTCGCTCTTGGGCCTCGTCCAGATGATGGGTTGTAAGCAGGATGGTTGTACCTAGGCGGTTCAATTCGTCGAGCATATCGAAGATCCGTTGTCGGCTTTGGGGGTCGACTCCGACGGTGGGTTCATCGAGCAGCAGCAAACCCGGTTGGTGCATTACCCCGCAGGCGATATTGACACGTCGTTTCATGCCTCCGGAGAATTTCGCCGTCAGATCGCTTGCCCGATCCTCGAGTCCGATCCAGTCCAGGGCCCAGTCGACACGATCGTGGAGTTTTCGACCTCTTAGGCCGTGCAATCGAGCGAAGCATTCGAGGTTTTCGCGGGCCGATAGGTCTGAATAAATCGCCAGTTCCTGCGGGACGACCCCAAGTTGCATAGCGGCATTGGGTTGTCCGAGTTTTTTTCCGAAGAGTTTGATTTCTCCGGCGGAGACCTCGACACGTCCGCTGATGCAGCGGATCAAGGTGGTTTTTCCTGCCCCGTTAGGTCCCAAGAGAGCGATCCTCTCCCCGGCTCGAACCTCGAAGCTCACCCCTCGGAGGGCTTCGTGCCCGGCATAGGCTTTGCGAAGATCGGTGACTTCCAAGGCCATGCTCATGGCCGGTCGTACCGGTTCAATAAAATGGCTCAGTAGATTGGATTTCGCGGTAGGTACCAATGAATCGTTCCTTTGCGGCAAACCGGATCGCAATTTCACCAAGTGGATGCTTCGTGGTATACTACTACATACAAGTCTTCGATTCGAGCCCGCTAGAGTGAAGCGATACCGATGGGTATTTTTGACAGCCTTTTCAAGAAAAACGCCGATGCAAGCAAGGGCAAGCCGAAGGCGAGCGATCATGCCTCGGGCATCGAGAGGGCGACCAAAGTCAGCAAATCGGTCGACATTGAAGCCCGTTTTGAGCGGCTCCGCTCGGCAATCTCCGGGACGATGGGGAATTTCTTTGTGGCCAAGGACCGCTTCAACGGCAATCGTGTCGTTGGGGTGAAGCTTTGCGATACGGACAAGGTTCAGTTTTTTGAAAATCGGTTCAAGGGGCTGAACAAGCCTAGCGAAGGCGAGATCGCCATCGGGCTGAACCACTCGAACATCGTGGAGACTTACGAGTATGGGACCTCGAACCGAGGCCAGCAATTCATCGTCATGGAGTACATCGACGGTCCAGGGTTGCACCAGCTCATCGCTGAACGCAAAGAGGATCTCTTGGCCGGAAAGCGGCTCGATTTGATCACCCAAATGGCCGAATCACTCGCGTATCTTCACCGCAAGGAGTTCATCCACAGGGATATTTGCCCTAGAAATTACATCGTGCTCAAGGACATGAAGAAGGTCAAGTTGATCGATTTTGGGCTGACGCTTCCTGCGACCAAGGCCTTCATGGCACCCGGGAATCGCACCGGGACACCTTTGTATATGTCCCCGGAGATCGTGCGGCGACGATCGACCGACAAGCGGGTCGACATATTTTCTTTTGGTGTGACTTGTTACCACATGATCGCCTTCGATCTACCTTGGCAAATCTCCGACACCACGGGCCGAGCTGCCCTGCAACACGATACATCACCCCCCAGAGAGATCACCGAGCATCGTCCAGAGATCGACAAGGTTTTGGCTGGCACGATCATGGCCGCGATGCATCCGAACCCTGAATTGCGAACCCCCGACATGGAAACGTTTCTTCGCCAGCTTCGCAATGTGAAAACATCGCTGTAAAAGAAAACATCGCTGTAAAATGACCTGAAGTATTCCCGAGGGAGTGATTTTGGGCTTTCCGCGACCCGAAAGCGATCTATACTTGTTTTACTCACAGCAGTGCCCGTCAAGGGCTCTCGCGAGGGGGAAGCGTGAATCTGGTCAGGACTTAAGTGTAGCAGCCATAAGCGTCATACTCTTGTGCGGGGGCCTTTGACGGGCATTCTTTTTTGGGTCTAAGCGTTCTTCTGGAAGAAATCTCGGGCGGCTTGGATGGTCCGATCGATGTCCTCGGTGGTGTGTTGTCGGGAGAAGAAGAGGGCTTCGAATTGGCTGCAGGGCATATAGACCCCGCGTTGGATCAGGCCCCAGAAGTACTTGGCAAAGAGTTTGCGGTTGGAGCGATCGGCACTGGGCCAATCGACGATTGGGTTCGGGTTGAAGAAAAGCGTCATCATGCTACCGACGCGTTGCATCTGGGCATCGATCCCGTGATCGCGAGCGGCCGCAAGGAGTCCATCGCCGAGTCGTTTGCCGAGTGTTTCAAGGTACTCATAGGGTGGATCGCTGGCCAGGAGTTCGAGGGTTTTGGCGCCGGCGGCTGTCGCCAAGGGGTTGCCCGATAGAGTGCCTGCTTGGTAGACCTTTCCGGCCGGCATGACTTGGTCCATGATCTCGGCTCGTCCTCCGTAGGC
>JAJTFB010000093.1 GCA_021300015.1 Pirellula sp.
TATGCCAGGGAAATTGTCGAACGCTTTGCGACCAGCGCCTTTCGGCGTCCGCTGAATTCCCTCGAAAAAAGTCAGCTTGAGGCGATTCTTGAATCGGAGTTGCGTTCCGGACGTTCTCTGGAAACGAGCATTCGGGAAACGCTCTTGGTGGTGCTGACCTCCCCGCAGTTTCTGTATATCACCGAGACGAGCCAAGGTCCTCAGGCCGAGCCTCTCGATGAATGGGAGCTTGCTTCCAAGCTTTCGTATTTCCTTTGGAATGCTCCCCCAGATGCGGAGCTTCTTGGGTTGGCCGGAGAATCTCAATTGCGCTCGGGATTGGACCATCAGATCGATCGCTTGCTTGCCGATCGGCGTTGCGAAGCGTTCGCAGATAACTTTGTCTCCGAATGGCTGAGCCTCGATAAATTCGACGTGGTTGAAATCGATGCAAAGCGATATCCCCACCTGACCAGGGATGCTCGCAAGCACTTGCGGCGCGAGCCCATCGAATTCTTCCGACATATGCTCAAGAGCAATGCTCCCGCCCTCGACCTGATCCAATCCGAGTACCTCGTGGCCAACGAAGTAGTCGCCTCTTACTATGGGCTTGGGGACCAAACCGAAAGCGGTTTTGAATTCATGCCGCTTGTACACCGTCGCCCAAGCCTCGGTGGAGTGCTAACCCAAGCCGCCCCGCTTGCGGGCTTATCCGATGGAAGGGAAGCCAATCCTGTCAAACGTGGGGCTTGGTTCGCCCGTCGGATCATCGCCGAACCCCCTGAGGATCCGCCACCGAATGTTCCCAAACTCGAAGACCTTACCGAACTGACGCTGCGCGAGAAGCTCCAACGCCACCGCGATGTTCGAGGTTGTGCTCAATGCCACTCGGGGATCGATCCCTGGGGGTTGCCCTTCGAGCAGTTCGATGCCTCAGGCAGGGACCGAACAGACCGAATCGACAGCGCGACGAAGCTCGCCAATGGCAAGGAGCTCGCGGATTTTCACGCTTTTCGGACCTATTTGGCCCAGGAAAGGGCCGATCAAGTCGCATTTAGTTTCGCCAAGCACTTAGCGATCTATGCATGCGGGCGCGGGTTGACCTACAATGAAACGCTCTGGCTCCGCGAGAACCTAGGCCAACATAAAGAATCGGGTTATCGCACAGTCGATATCATCCGATGGATCATCCATAGCGATCTTTTTGACAAGAAGTAGTTTTACAAACCATGACTTGGAATCGACCCAAATTGCATCGACGTTCCATCCTTCAAGGTTTGGCAGGCACCGCCTTGGCGCTTCCGGTTTTGGAAGCCATGGGAAAAGAGGTGATCGAAAGTACACCCAAGCGGTTTTGCGCTCTGTATACGGCCAATGGGATGTCGCTGCCCAAGCCCGAGCATGGAATCGACGAATGGAGTTGGTTTCCCACCAAAGAGGTCGATGGCAGGTTTGAACTTGGCAAGTCGACTGAGCCCCTCAAACCATTTGCCGATCAAGTCAGTTTCTTTGGCGGTCTCTATCACGAGAACGGGACCAAGGCGGACCCCCACGTCTGCTCCGATATGTGGCTTACCGGTGCTCCGCTCCACAATCCCAAGCCCGGTGCGTTCAACTCCGTTGGGCTCGACCAAGTCATCGCGCAACACACCAAGCAGCATTGCCGCCAACCGTCTCTGGTCCTATCGATCGATGCCGGGGTCGGATTCCTTTCAAGAACCGGAACGATCTCCTACGACACCCAAGGTCGTCCGGTTCCGGCCGAAAGCCATCCAAGGCGTGTGTTCGATCGCTTGTTTCGAGTCGACCGAAGCTCACTCGAGGACCAGCGGCAACGGCTCAAGTCCCGGATGAAGCTCGTCGACGCGGTGCTGGATAGCGCAAACTCCTTCAATCAGCAACTCGGGCGATCCGACCGCGATCGCATGGATCAGTACCTGGCCTCGCTCAATGAGATCGAATCCCGCTTGATCGCCTCGGAAAAATGGATCGATAAGCCGATCAAAGAGCAGGACTACAGCCAATTGAATCTCGATGCGACTCCCGAAGGAGAGCCAGCCGAATACTACCGCAACATGCTCGATTTGATCGCGTTGGCCTTCGATGCAGATATCACGCGCTCGGTCGCATTCATGCTCAATCGCGAAGATGGCATGGGAATCAGCGATACGTTCCCACTCAAGCTTGGGCTCACCCGAACGCACCACAATCTATCCCACGCGGGTGACAAAGATGGGCAATTGCAATTCGCCAAATACGATCGCTTCCTAAGCGAGCAGCTCGCTTATTTCATGGATCGCTTGACCGGCTACCAGGATCGCGACGGAAGTGTCTTGGACAACACCATCATTCTCTACGGTAGTGGAGCAAGTACGACCCACTGGCCAAAGAATCTGCCGACCATGGTCGCCGGAGGACGGAACCTAGGGATCCGACACGGTTCCTATTGGCGACACGGCGAGAATCGCATGAGCAACCTTTACCTGAGCATCCTGCGTTCGATGCGCATCGAACAAGCTTCGTTTTCGGATAGCACAGGTACGCTTGCTCAGGATGTCTTCACCAAGACCTAGCCCTCCGATGGCCTCTTCTTCCCATTCGGTTCTCCGTTGGCTTGGGCTCCTCATTGCAACGCTCTGGCTCGCCACGGGCGCTGCGTTGTCGACGCGCACGTACTTTGTCTTCAACTACTCGGCTTATACCAATTTGCCTGTATGGCTTGAAATCATCGCGGCAGGAGTCCCGGCGCTGACGGCCCTGGCTCTTAGCTTCATAGCCTTTTGGTGCTACGGACGCTTCGCGGCCGACGAGAATCTCCGAGAAACCAACGATTCAAGCTTGCCCATGCAAGCCCCAGAAAAACAAGTACTAGAAAAACAGATACTAGAGAAACATGTACCGGACAGCGGTCCCTTCTTGGGTACAAACGCCATGCTCTGCTTGCTGGCCGCTTGCATCCCGCTAGGGATATCTCTGATTCGATCGCTTTCGGAGATCCCCACCCGAGAGCCTAGGATTGTGGGTTGGTGGGAACCGATCCTTTACGCGGTCTTCAGCGGTTGGGGCTTTTATTGCATCGTCCGATCGCGGGCTAGGAATACCTCGGGACAACTATCGAGTCGACTTGCACTCTTCCACCTACCCCGTGCAGTCACGCTGGGTGCGACCCTCGCGTGTTGCCTTTGGTGGTACTGGCAATCCGAAACGATGTTCCGGGCATTTCAATTGGGGTTCAATGACTTTGGTCATTTCCTGCTGCGCGCGATTCGAACCTCGCGAGGCCAAGGCTTCTTGATGGAGTCCCCGGTTCTGACGACGTATTGGGATCACTTCAATCCGGGTCTGGCCTTGGTCGCTCCCCTCTGGAGCCTCGTTCCGAGAGTTGAGTTGGTCTTCTTTCTGCAAGCCATCGCGCTTGGAGGCTGTTCGTTGTTGATTTACCGGATCGCCGCCGACCGGGGTGCGACCCCATCGAATGCCGCCTGCTGGGCGCTTGCTTGGTTGGCTTATCCCTCGATCGGACAAATGAACCTTGCGTACACCTACGGATCGCATCCGATCAGTTTTGCCATTCCCTCGCTCCTAGCTGCCTATTGGATGCTCGAGCGTCGTCGTTGGCTCTGGGCGATTGGGCTTGCGATTCTCGCAGCGAGCTTTGAAGAAGGAGCGATTGCAGCGATCGCTTGCTATGCAGCCATGCAGGCTTTGCGCACCGTCATGAAACGGAAGGAATCTGGCCAAGATTCCGATCTAGCGGTCGGGCTTGGTGTCTCTGCCCTGTCCTGGGGGATCGCTTGGCTCATCGCGACGATCACCTTCCTGATCTCCCTTACTGCTAGTTCTGCTTTTGTGGGAACACATGCCAGCACAGAGCCTTGCGTTTCAATATGCGAGCGTCATTCTGCCGATCCTCTTTGTCGGCGCGATCGAAAGCGAGCGCCGAAGCAGGTCAGATCGAACCTCGCTGTGCGTTTTGTCCACGGCCTGGATCCTGAGTGTCTTCGTCGGTCAATTTCCTTGGAGTTGCGATACTCTCACGGATGTCAAATCGCGATCGTACGGACCGCAAGCGCAATCGACACGGGCGATTGGAACGGTCGACAATCGGGTCTTTCATGAACAGATCATGAACATTCGTAGGAATGGATTCGATGATGCGACCCCATTTACCGATTGCCGGGTCTTGTCGACCGGACGATTGGCCGCTCACTTCTTGGGTGCCCAAGACTTGGAAACCGTAGGGCAGTTTCATGAGCGTCGAGAGAGTTATCGCAAGCTCGCACCAGCGTTGGAATCACCGTTGCTCCGATACGACTTGATCGTCTTGGATCCGATCGAGGAGTTCCAACAGACCCGCGAGCAGACGCTCGATGCTCGCCGAGAAGCTCTTTCGTTGGGGTATCGGCTTGTCGAGACTCCCAACGGATTCGATGTGCTTTACCGTACGATTATGCCAGCTCAATAAGCTAGCTCAATAGGCTAGCTAGCGATCTTGGGGAACTTGCGATCGGTTAGCTGATGAGTTCCTTGATCGGTCGACCTTGATCGACGATTGGGGTAGGTCTTCCGTTGAAGTCCTTGATGAACGTCGTGTGCGCTTCGATCCCCAGGTGATGGTAGATCGTGGCAAGGAAGTCACCGGCAGAACAGGTTCTTTCGATGGGGTCTTCTCCACGCTTGTCGGTCGCACCGATGACCTGTCCAGTTCGGATTCCGCCGCCAGCCCAGATATTCGAGAAGGCTCTTGGCCAGTGGTCTCTGCCGGGCTGGATGGTTCCGGCCGCTGCGCTGGCGTTGCCAGCGCCGGTGCTCGGTGAGTATTCGATTTTTGGAGTTCTGCCGAATTCGCCGGTCACGACGACCAAGACGCGTTGGTCCAGTCCTCGCTCGTAAATGTCTTCGATCAGAGCCGTGACGGCTTGGTCGTAGATTTCGGATCGGAACCGCAGAGCGTCGAAGACGTGATGGTTGACCGCATGATCGTCCCAATTGCCTACCCTTCCGCACAATGGTCCACTGAGGCTGGTCGTAAGAATTTCGACCCCCGCTTCGACCAAACGTCTTGCCATGAGGAGTTGCTGACCCCAAGCGTTTCGACCGTAGCGGTCGCGTGTGCGGTCGTCTTCTTTGGTCAAATCGAAGGCTTCCTTCGTTTTCGGGCTCGTGAGAAGCGAGATCGCTTGGGATTCGAATTGATCGAGCGCGCCGAGCTCACCGGCGCGGTCAAAGGCTCGGGTGAGGGTATCGAGTTTCTGTCGCAGGTCGCTCCGACGTCCAAGTCGTTGGACCTCGTTGGTATCGGAGAGTCCGATGTTGGGGACCGAGAAGTTTGGATTGCTCGGATCTCCCGAGACGGTAAAGGGGGAGTACATATCGCCAAGGTAGGCCGGTCCATTGTATTCCAACGGAGGGTTGATCCCGACATAGCGTGGCAGGGGATTCTCGCGTTGAGGCTCATCGCGAGAACGCAGGTAGTTCGTCACGGTCATCCAATCGGGATACTTCGGCTTGGGTTTATCCCGCGTTTCAGGATCCCCCGAGAGCATCTGCATCGAGCCGGCGGGGTGTCCCGGGGCCGTCTGTCGCATGGAGCGCAGGACGGTGAATTTGTCTGCGATCGCTGCTTGCCGTGGGAGCAATTCGGTGAATTGCAGGCCGGGAACCTTGGTCGCGATGGTGCTAAAGGGACCACGGTATTCGGTGGTCGCATCGGGCTTAGGATCGTAGGTATCGATATGGGAGCACCCACCTGGCTTCCAGACCATGATGATCGACTTGCGTTCGCGGGGTTTTCCAGTTGGATCCGAAGCGATCGCCGATTGGAGTCGCAGAAGCCCCGGCAGGCTCAGGGTAGCAAACCCTCCGAGACCCATGGTGAGGAAATTTCGGCGATTGGCGCCGAGGACGGAAAATCGGTCGTCGTGTTTCATGGTTGCTTCACCTTGCATGGAGGGACGCTTAAGGGGCCAAAACCCGCACGTTGACTGGCTCGCTGAGGATGATCTCTGCGGTGTCTCGCGGGGTAGCTTGTTCGTTGATCCGTTTGAGCTTCTCTTGGACGGCGGTTACTTGGGCATCGACTTCTTGTTTTTTCTTGGTTGCTTCGGCCAATTCGGCTTCAGCGGCGGATTTCTGCTCGGCGGCGATCGACGCAAGAGCTTGGGTTTTCTGCATCAGGACCTCAGCGGCTCGTTGTTGTTCTTCTTGAGCTTTCTTGAGTTCGTTCTCTGTCACGGAAATCGCTAGTGGATTGTATCGGTATTTGGCGACGGCCGATCCATAAAAGGCGACGGTGTATTCACCTGGTGGGGGTTTGACGGATGCGAGATTGATGATGGCTTCGGAGCTCGATGCGGTGAGCGACACATCGAATTGCGGGTTCCCATCGAACCCAGGCCCCATGGTTTTGAGCTGCAACACCGCTCCGGAAAATTCGCTTCGAAGCGAATGCTTCATGGGGATCTTGAGCGTCTCACCCAGCTTTGCTTCATACACACGGGGCTCGCTCGGGGCGATCGTGATCGGAGCAAGCTCCGAGGTAGTGACCGAAACGGGGATCCCTGAGACGAGTCTGGGGCTTGGGATTTCGCTCCAAGCATCGGGGATTGGCCAAACCATTTGCGCCATTTGCATCGGGTGCGAGATTGTCTGTTCACCGATTTTTGCCGTCGCGGTGATGACCGCATCGGAGATTCCTTGGGGTGCATCCTGAGCAGCCGTCAGCAGCAACACACCTCGCATTTTGCCTGCTGGAATCCGTAACCCTTGGGCTGTGACTCCGGTTGGAAGTCCCTGGACTGACAGAGCGATCTCGCCGTCGAATCCATCGCGTCGGACGGTTACGACTTCCAATGCGACTGTACTTCCGGCCCGAAGTGCAAGCGGCTTGGAGAGTGCGTTGCGATCACCGTTTCGCAGTTCCATGTGCAGCCCCCATGCAACGACGCAGAAGTCAGGTTGCGCAGGACGAACAACGAGCCGATAGACATTCCGTGGATCCTTCCTCGTACCTCCGAAAAGGTCGGAGAGCACCAACCGATAATGTCCGGACTCTTTGATTTCCATTTTGCCGAGAATATCGGTCGATCCACCATCGAAGGGGGGGCCATCGTAAGCGTACCCGTTGCTCGATGGCTTCATGGGACTTGAGATGTCGTTGAGTTCGGTCACATCGATCCAACCGGACCGATCGGGGTTTTGCATTTGAACGATCAACGATGGATCGGTGGGGCGTCCTAGACGTTCCGAAGCGACCTCGATCCACCAAGTCTGTCCAGCTTGGGCATCGAATTCATAGGTATCGACATCTGCGGCCGGGTAGAACCGACCGGAGAGGTCGGCAGGTAGTGAGATCGACTGCGACAGAGCGTCTTCTTGCTCGGCGTTCGAGGGTTCAGGAGCAAGTCCAGACGGTGGCCAGGAAAAGGCGCTCACCGAGCGGGTGCTGGGATAAATCGGCATGGGAGCGTCGATAGGTAGCTCCTCGATGCTCAACCGGTAAAAGTAACCGGGTCCTCCTTTGAAGGTCAATTCATGAATTTTGATGGTGTGCTTTCCATCGGTTTTGGCCACAAAATCGAGCGTATCGCCGGTCCTTTGAGCGACCAGATCGGTTCCTCGGGAATCGCCGACGATGACTACCGGATCGAGTTTCGAGTCGATGCCCCTTGCGGAACACTGGATGATGTAGCGTTTGCCTTGGACGGCCTCGAAAGAATAGAAATCGATTGCTCGGGTGCTGACAACGGCATTGCATACCGAAGGGACCGTCAGTTCGATCGCGTTGGCCAGGGTGGTATTGCCAGGCTTTTGGACCACTTCGGCGAGTTTGCCAACGGAGAAAATGCGTGCCGAAGAGATACCGAGTCTACCGAGCACTCGGGCCTCGTAGAGCCCTGCTGGACAATCATGAGCGATTGCCAGAGTGTATTGGTTTGCGATGGGCTTGCCCTGTGCATCGAGCTTTGCAGTAGCTTGGATAGCCGGGTTTTCGAAAAGCAATGGGCCAGGCTCCTCCATGTTTTCAGCCGCGATGGTCACATCGAACGAAGTACCGATTTGGCCGCCCATCGGACTGATCGACAGGAGTCTAGGCAGGGGTAAGCAAACCGATTGCGCTCTGGCGACCGCCACGTTACCCAGGGCTAACGAACAAGCGAGGATCAGCCAATGAAGTTGCTTCGCAAAGTGAATGTCGATCGAGATCATCGCAGGATTCCTTATCAGTGATTGAACAAAAACTCTTTCGAGTTGATGATCGCCCAGAGCAGATCTTGAAGGTTCTCACGCATCGACTTTCCTGGATCGATTGGATTACCGCTGGCATCGACTCGGACTTCGGCAAGATAGCCCACGGCGGTGGCTAGCTCTTCTGGGGTCGGTTTTCGAGAGAAAGCCGACGCATAGATTTCTTCGACACGTTGTTCGGGGGTCTTATCGGACTTGGCAAGCGATTCGGCTCGGCCTGTTCCGCTTGCGAGCTTGCTCTTGACGTCGTTTGCGTTCATCAAGTGCAGGCTCTGTGCAAGGCTTGAGGTTTGAATCCGTTCGCACTCGCAGACACTTTCATTCTCGGGACGCCCGAAAACCTTTAGGAATGGCGAAGCATTGTTGTAGCTGTTGTCGGGCAAGGCGATCGCGCGGGTTCCAGGTGGAAGGTTCGGAAAATCGGTGCGAGTCATCGCAAAGTCATCGACCGCGTCGAGCAAGACCTCGGCCGAAAGACGGCGAGGGTAATAGCGAGAGAAGTTCTGCAGGTCGGTGATATTCTGTGGGTTAGGGACCGATGAGAGCTGATAGGTTGTCGAGCGAACTAGGGTGCGAACAAGATCCTTGAGGTCGAACCCTGAGGCGATGAAGCGAGCTTCAAGTGCCGCCAGGAGTTCCGGATTGGAAGCGGGGTTCGAATCGCGAATGTCGTCCTCGGGCTCGATCAAGCCTCGGCGAAAAAAGTGCTTCCAATATCGATTCACGACCGCCTTAGCAAAGAACGGATTCTTTGAGTCGGCCATCCAGTCGGCGAGCTTCAGGCGCGGGTCTTGGTCGGGCGGAATCTCCTGGACCGTATCCCCGAGCGCTGCGGGACGACGCATTTGACCCGTCTTGGCATTCGCAACTCCTGCAAGCCCCCGCTTGTGGAAGATCATGTCTTCACCGCGGGTCGATGTCGGTTTTCGACCAACTTGGCTAAAGAATGCGGCTAGGCTGTAATAGTCATCCTGACTCCAACGCTCGAACGGATGATGGTGGCACTGAGCGCATTGCATACGCACTCCAAGAAACAATTGAGCGACATCTTCAAGCTGGTTCTTCGGATCCTTGACCCGTTTGTACCAAGCCACCGGTGGATTCGAGAGAACCGTTCCGGTTGCGGCCAAGAGCTCTCGAACCATCTGGTCGTAAGGCTTATTCGCCAGAAGGCTGTCTCGGACCCAGGAGTAAAACGCGAAATTCGACGTGATATCGCTCGCATCATCTCGGCGATTTTTGAGCATTGCCGTCCATTTGTTGGCGAAGAAGTCCGCATACTCCCCGCTCGCGAGCAACTGCTCGATCGCATCGTCGCGTTTGCCAGCCGAAGTGTTCGCGAGGAAACTCGCTAGCTCCTGCTCGGTCGGCAGACGGCCGGCAACATCCAACGAAACACGCCGGAGGAACGTCGCATCATCGGTCAATTCCGAAGTCGGGATGCCAAGTTTTTTTAGATTGCTAAAGACCAACTCGTCGACAAAGTTTTTAGCCTCGGGAAATCGCTCTACCACGAACGCTTGAGGGATCGATGCTCGGAACACTCCAACCATGCCTTGATATCGGACCATGATCGATACCGAGCCGGGGATGTCCTGAACGCTCACCGTACCCGCTTCGTCGACCGTCGCCATCGACGATTCGTTCGATTCGAAGAGCGCAAGTTTCGTGACATCTTTTTGAGATCCATCATCATAAACAGCGATCGCTTTTAGTCGTTGCTGAGCACTCGGCGCGAGGATTGCCTCGAAGGGCTGAATCTCGATCGAGCGGAGTTTCGTCGCGCTTTGGCCATCGTACTGAGCGCCTTGGCGAATCCATTCGATGATCACCCGATACTGCTCGGAATTCGGGTCCAATCGAACACCACCTCCGTGCGGAACTTGGCCGGTCGCCTTGAGCAATAGCAGACTTTGTTCGGGCGCGGTATTCGAAAGCCTCCGGCCACGGCCCTCGAGGACCAAATGCTGGTAGTCTTCGAAGGGTTCAAAACCCAACAAAGAAAGCTGGAATCCGTTTTGACCATTGCTCGCCTTGGCATGGCAAGTCCCTGCGTTGCAACCCGCTTTGGTCAAAATTGGGAGAACTTCGTTGACCATGCTCACCGGCCTTGCAGCCGCATCGGGTTCCGAAGCGAACGCATCGCCCAGGGAGCATGCTAAGCTAGCGCAGAGAAAACTAGCGAGGAGCAAACTAGCATCGAGGAAAAAGTGCGTCCGAGAGAGAATGAGCAAGCGGATCGATCGCATGGCGATGTGCAGCAAGCAATGGGTGGGGAAGGGTAGGGGGGAGGCCGACGGTCCGAGGTTACGGTTGATCCGAACTTACGGGCAAACGACAACCACAGTCTACGTCAAAACCCGAGGCGAGGGGGCCCAAGCGACAAGCGTTTTGTAGAAAACAGACAAATCATCGTCTGTTAGGGCGTCTTGATCGCCATTGAGCCCTGATTTGCCTCGGCTAGTTCTCTAGCTCGCCTTCTTGAGCGGAGGCGTGGAGTAACCTGAGCAAACGGGGGGCGTTGTCTAGGGGAGGGTTACGGCTCTAGACCGATACCGTCAAATCGACATTTGGATCATGTTAGTAAAGATTGGATTTGAATGGTTTTCGGCGCATGCCGATGGGTTTTTGAAAGCGGTTGGGCGCAAGCCCTCCGGTGTAGGGTCAAGTGTCGGGTTCCACGCTCGAACGCTCAGGAAACCGGTGGATATTAGAATCACCGGGCAGCTTGCGCTGCTCCGCTATCATTTGCCGATTACAAGGAAATGCAACTTCATCGATGTCCCGATTTGACGGTATTGGTCTCTAGACTTTCGCCTCGATCAAGCGGTCAGCCCCTTGCTCGATGAGCTTCTCGGTGACGTATCGCGCCAGAGCCTCTGGGGTTTGATCGGGGGGCTCACTGTTTTGGGGCTCGAATGCGTGACGGACCCAAGCCGAAACCATGACCGATCCATCGACGGAAAAAACTTTTGCGCGGAGGACCATGGTCCCGTGTTCGAGCGAGGCGTAGGCGGCCACGGGGGCCAAGCACCCTGCGCGTAGGATTCTGAGAACCTCGCGTTCGGCGCGCACGCAAGCTTCCGCGTGGGAATCGTTTAAGACGCGGATGGCTTGAGCCGTTTCGTGATCTTCGGCGCGGGTTTCAAGACCCAAAGCCCCTTGGCCGACTGCCGGGAGCATTGTCTCGAGCCCCAGACGCGTCGAGAGGGTTTGTGCCAGTCCCAGTCGTGCGAGTCCGGCGCTTGCAAGGACGATTGCATCGAAGTGGCCTTGGGCAAGTTTATTCAATCTCGTGTCGACATTCCCGCGAATTTCTCGCAGGTCCAAGTCGGGACGCAGGTGTAGAAGCTGAGCGCGTCGACGCGGAGATCCGGTTCCGACGATGCAACCAAGGGGCAATTCCTCGACCGAGCGATAGCGCTCGGAGACCAAGCAATCGCGGGGGTCTTCTCGGGATGGAACGGCCGCGAGTCGCAGTCCTTCGATGGGCTGGGTGGGTAAATCCTTGAGGCTATGGACCGCGACATCGCATCGACGGTCGAGCAACGCGTTTTGGATTTCCTTGGTAAAGAGGCCGACCCCGCCACCTTGGCCCAAGGGACTCGTCGTGGTGTCCCCGGTCGTGGTGATCTTGACCAGCTCGACTTGGTTCCCGGCTTTCGTTAGTCCTTGGGCAATATAATTGGCTTGCCAGAGTGCCAGCGCGCTGTGGCGGGTTCCGATCCTGATGTGCATTGTTCGATGAATCGTTGGATTAAAGGACCTGCCGGGTTTGGGAATGCGTGGTAAGATACTCAGAGATCTTTCAACGCTAAACCTCTAGTTTCCCAGACTATTTCCGATTCCGCAATGGATGAAACCGCACAGAGTCTTACCGGACTTGATCTCCCTACCATCATCCTTGCGAGTGTGGTTTTGGGGATTCTAGCCATCGCATCGATCGTCGCTCGGAATTTGAGCCACCGCCCGACACCGGCGATCAATCCTGCGTTGGTGCAACGGTTTGTCCAACGGCTATGGGCTTGGTGGCTGATGTTTGCGATTCTGATTTCGGGGATGTTCCTGCATCGGGTCGGAACGATCATTCTCTTTGGTCTGGTATCTTTCTGGGCTTTCCGGGAATTCATCACCATGACCCCGACACGTCGCGGAGACCACCGCGCGCTGTTCTGGAGCTTGGTGGTTTTTACCCCGCTGCAGTACCTATTGATCGGACTTTCGCAATCCGGATTGAGTTTCTGGGGGCACAAGATCGATTTTTACGAGATCTACAGTGTGATGATCCCGGTGTATGCGTCTTTGTTTATCCCGGCGAGGATCGCGATTGCTGGAGACCACAAGCGTTTTCTCGAGCGATCGGCGCAGATCCAATCCGGATTGCTCATTTGCGTCTACTGCCTATCGCACGCCCCGGCGTTGTTGGACTTGAATTTGATACGCTCAGACGGCACGGCTTGGGAGGGTTCCCGATCGGGGCTTCTATTCTTTTTTGTCCTGATCACGCAACTCTCGGATGTGTTGCAGTGGATATGGAGCTATTTGCGGAGAAACCACGTTGTTGCCCCGGAGATCAGTAGCAGCCGCAGTTGGGAAGGGGTCCTTGGCGGGACCCTATCGAGTGGAATCTTCGGAGCATTGCTCTACTGGGTCACCCCGTTTAACCCTTGGCAGGCTGCATCCATGGCGATCGTGATTTCTTTTCTAGGATTTGCGGGTGGGATGACCATGAGTGCCATCAAGCGAGACCGAGGCGTTCGGGATTATGGTACGCTGGTCATGGGGCACGCGGGGGTCTTGGACCGAATCGATTCGCTGTGCTTCTCGGCGCCGATCTTCTATCACCTGACGAGGTTTTTCTTCAGCATCCACTAAACCCTGGTTCCAAACTCTAGCGACTCTTCGGAGGAACTTTGAATGAACGCGAATTTCCCTGCAAACAAGCTTTTGTGGTTGTTCATTTTACCTTGGATCGCACTTGGGATATCGCAACCAACGCTGGGCCAGGACTCGAAGGAAACCACCAAGGAGAAACAGAAGAGCATCGCCGTTTTTGGGGGTGGTTGTTTCTGGTGCCAGGAGGCTGTCTTTGAACGAGTCTGGGGAGTCGATGCGGTCCTCTCTGGATACTCCGGCGGAAACTTGCCAAACCCGAGCTACGAGCAAGTTCTAACCGACCAGACCGGACATGCCGAGGTGATACAGATCCAGTATGACCCATCGATCGTATCTTACGCGGAATTGCTTCGTATCTTCTTTAAGTCCCATGACCCAACCAGTTTAAACGCACAAGGTCCCGATTACGGAACCAGGTACCGATCGGTGGTCTACTACAGGACCAAGGAAGAGAAAGATGCGATCGATGAGGTCCTCGAAGAGTTCCGAAAGAAACGAACCTTCCGAGGCAAGATCGTCACCGAGATTTCTCCGCTGAAGATTTTCTATCCTGCCGAAGAGTACCACCAAGACTACTTCATTAAGCACCCAGACAAGCCATATTGTCAAATCAATATCCGACCTAAGATCGGCAAGTTCGAGAAGGGCTTTAAAGACAATAGCAAAGTCCAAAAGGCCAAACAAGAAAAATCGCAAAAGCCTAAAGAGTAAATCCGAAGCGGCTCAGACCTTGGCGTATCCTGCAAGAACGTTTCGGAGGTAGAAATGATGGCGTCCGAGCTTCCCGCCGTAATTGCCTCCGGTGATTTTTCGCACCCCGAGCTCTTTGCCGATCTGACAGACCGCTAGGATCCCCACCCGCATCGCTTCAGCGACGGATTCGGGGCTCAGGCCGTCGATGACCAATTCTAAACATGCGGTCGCTTCGTCGGGTATTTGGCTCTCGGCGTGATCTCGCAGCGTCGGGCAAAACGCATCGTTGGTCGAGGCCCTGAGCGATTTGTATTTTGAGCCTACCTTCGATCCGCTGCGCGCAACTCCTCCTGGGAAAGGAGCGATGCAACCTGGAACTTTGCGAATCGCAACGACTGCCGCGTCGCAGGCGTGAAGAGCACCGTGGAGCGAGTCGGCCAACACCAGAAAGTTACCCCCTCCTACCGCTTTCGTTCCGTAGACGTGTTCCTGGCAAACGAATTCGCCATCCATTACCGGGATTCGCCAATATCGCTCGGAGCCGATTTTTTTGGAAATCTGTTTTCCGTCACCGAAGTATCGAACGTGAGAACCCAAGGCGATCCGACGCTCGCTGGTCAGGCCGGCAAAAACCGATGTGCTAGGACAAGTCAGGACGCATTGACCGATCCTCTTTTCGAGCTGCTTTTGTAGCGTCTGGAGGTTGACGGCGAACACCAAGACGGCCACGCCCGGTCGACCATCGGGCGTTTCATTCGGATCGACCGTTCCCTCGATCCCGGCCTCGACCCCACAACCGATGACACTCGTTGCAAACCCAGTCATCGCCTCGGCGGCGCGGGCGGCCCAAGCCGGTTCGGCCGCCGTAATGACGATGCGGGTCGCAAGCATATCGAAGGCTTCTGCAAAATTGTCTTCGATGGGGATTCCTTGAATCTGCATAACGATCGACGTGTTGGCGAGGGTTTAGGTCCATTGTCCCGATCAACCCGGAAAGCATGAAATCGGGAGGCTTAGGACTTTTTGGGTTCGTTCATCGATAAATCTTAGCTGCCTTATGGCATTCCATTCCCATTTTCGACCATAATTGGGGCACTGATTCATGGAATTGGCCGAAAGAGGATCAGGAAGCCTACCTTGGCAAGCCCGAATTGGTTTTATCAAAGTCCACAACAGCTTCTCTTATGTTTAGCAACTTCCAGGTTGGTTTTGAGTATCCGTGGATGCTCCTGTTGCTGGTCCTCGTGCCGATCACTTGGTGGCTCGGGAGCCAATCCCTCTCGGGACTTGGAAAGACTCGGCGTTGGCTGGCCCTTGTTTTTCGCAGCCTAGTCTTGCTGCTGATGATCCTGGCCCTCGCGGGAATCCAATGGATTTGGACAAGCGATCGTCAGACGGTTATCTATCTGCTCGACCAGAGCGATTCGATCCCGATCGCCAAACGTCAACTGATGCTCCGTTTCGCGATCGATAGCGTAAAAAAGCACCGACGAGAAAAGCGATTTGACCGGGCAGGCTTGATCCTCTTTGGTAGAGAAGCATCGATCGAAGTTCCCCCGCTGGATGAAAATCTCCCCCCGTTGTCACGGCCCGAGAGCAACTTCGGAAAGCCCGACGCGACGAACCTCGAAGGAGCATTGAAGCTCGCTGCGGCAAGCTTCCTCGAAGACTCCGCCAAGCGGATCGTGGTGTTGACCGACGGAATCCAAACCTTAGGAACCGCTGAGACGGCCGCCAAGCGATTGTCTGAAACCGGAATTGGGATCGATGTGGTCCCGATACGCTTGGATAACAACGCCGAGGTCATGGTCGAGAAGATCGACGTACCCGGTTATGTCCAACAAGGTCAAACGGTCGATGCGCGAGTCGTCATCAATCGTTTTGGAACCTCAGAAAATCCCTCACCGGAAATTCCAGGCAGGGTGCGAGTCGTGCGGCGAATCGGTAGCCAAACAGAAATCCTGGCCGATTCCCCTTACGTTCTGGATCGAGATATCAACGTCATTCCAGTGCCTCACAAAATCGATCAGACAGCCGGATACACCTACGAGGCCGAATTCATTCCCGACGTTCTGACCGACGATACGATCACTCAGAACAACCGAGCGACGGCATTTACCTACGCCAGAGGAAAGTCGCGCGTGATGCTTATCGAGGATGCGAACAACCTCGGCAACTACGAACCCCTCGTCGATGCATTGCGGAAAAACGATATCGTTGTCGACCCCCGGACCACCAACAATCTCTTTTCGAGCCTTGTGGAACTCCAAAGCTACGACTCGGTGATCCTTGCCGGGGTGCCTCGCACCAGCGGCGAATCGATGGACAAGATCTCCTCGATATCCGACGCACAGATGGAAATGATGGTGCA
>JAJTFB010000094.1 GCA_021300015.1 Pirellula sp.
ATTGGGGACAATGGCTCTACACTGGGCATGGTAGATCGATTGTCCCCAATCGATCGGAGCCTGAAGCCACCGCAACCGGTAAGGCAAACAGCCTAAAACCGTAAGACGCCTCCGCTGGCGCGTCGTGTAGAGCCATTGGGGACAATGGCTCTACACTGGGCATGGTAGATCGATTGTCCCCAATCGATCGGCGCTTGAAGCTGCCGCAACCGGTAAGGCAAACAGCCGAAAACCGTAAGACGCCTCCGCTGGCGCGTCGTGTAGAGCGATTGGGGACAATGGCTCTACACTGGAAGAGGCCGTCGCCGAGGGGCTACTCCGTCTGAAGCGTGATCGCCATGACTACCGGTGCCGATGCGTCACGACCTTTGATCAAACTGATCTTCTGCAACGGCTTACGCTCCTTGGGTTCAACGCTCAAGTACCGGATCTGACGACCGGCAAGGTCGAACGCAAACTCACTCTTCGGAACATCCACCCGTCGGATGTAGTCGGCGAAATGCTGACCATTGATCAGCTCATGGTCCTCGGTTGTTCCGTCCTCATAAGTGATCCTTACGATCATACTGACACTCCCCTCTCGCGTTGCTGGGAATGACCATCCCCCAACCCCGCTGAGGAAGTGGATGGCGACAGCCGGCGCATTGCAAACCACATCGACACTCTTGGGCATCTTGGGCGCCATGGTTCCGTTGGGACCAAACAGCATCACGGCATTGGGAGTCTGGCCGTCTTGGGGATCTATAAGTACAAACGGGACACCTTTGAACAGTTTTGGCTTCCAATCTGGGAAGACCAACCGCTCGATTTGCCCATCGGGATCGAAGAACATCCCACGATCGGTCACCGAGCTTGAGACCGCAGCGATCGATAGTGGCACGTACTTGCCCTTGGTGGTCAAGAACTCCAGAAGATCCTTCATCTCATCGCGGTTCATCTGACTCTCGAATCCTTCAGGCATCAGGGATTTTTGGGATCCGCTCAGACGCTCGATATCCTCGCGCAGTACAACCTCTCGCTTTCCTTGCACGTTGATCAACTCGATCGACGTTTTGCTCTCGCTGGCCATCATTCCGGTCACAACGGTCCCATCGGTGGTCTGAACGTTGTAGGTTCGGAAGTTTCCTTCGACGCTGCGATTCGGATCGAGGATATGGATCAAAAGTTCATGCTTTGGATGGACAGCCATACCTGTCAATTCGGGTCCGATCTGGTTCCCCAAATCGCCGTGCTTGTGGCACAAAGCGCAATGCTTCTGGTAGACCAACTTGCCATTGGTCCCGTCACCCTTGGTGTGAGCGGCGTCCTGCCAAGCTTCCACAACGCGTTGTCGATCGGCGTTGAGAACGCCGCCGCTGCTCTTCATCATCGCAATGGCCTTCTCGCGGATCTTCGCATCGGGATGGTCACGGAGCAACTGACGCTGGTCAAGCTGCAAATCGTTGATGCTCAGCTCCCCGGCTTGAATCGCCGCGATCAGATCCTGAGTTGACTCGGGACGTGCAAGCATCACTCGCAAACTTCCTCGCAGAAATTCCGGCGGCAACATCTTGGCCTTTTCGATCAGCGACTTGGTCAAGCCCGGCGCTTTCGAACCACCCAAGGCGCTGACGATCCCTGCGGAGAATTCCGGTGCCGATTGAGGAGTGATCCTATCCAAGAGAGAATCGACGACCTTGGAACTCCCGACCTCAAGGGTGACCATCTGCTTGGCCGCAAGCAATCGTCGATCCATGGCAAGGGTGTCATTGTTGAGGATTCCGACCAGCTCGTTGCGAAGCGAAGCGATGGCCTCGTCGATCTTGGCGACGCCTAAGACTTCGGCCAACTGGATGACTTGCCCTTTGGAATCCAAAGGCAGATCGCCCGAGAGCCAGTAATCGACCAGCCCTTGTGTTGCGGCCTCCGGCAGGGTCAATCGGTAGTCCTTAGGCCAACCCTTGGCTAGCCCTTGGATCACCGCTCCGGTGATTTGTGGATTCCCTTTCTGGACGATCAACGATGCGAAGGTCTCAGCGCTGATCTTGTTGCGGGCCGCATGCTCGGCGACGATCGCGATCCGCTGGAGTCGATCCGGCGAAGGGGAACCTTGTGAGTCCCTGATCAGTCGGGGCAGGACTTGCGCCGCATGGGCACTGGCAGCACTGGTCCAAGCGTCCATCAACCATCGGTCTTCCGGGCCGGCTGGATTCGTATCTAGTGCTCCTGGACCTAGTCTTTCGCCTACGGATTTGCTTCCGGTCGATACGGCTTGGCTTGGGCAATCTGCCAATTTGAGCAACGCTGCCAATCTCAATTGCGAGTCTTTCGAGTCCAACGCGCGACTATCGAGAATCGCTTGGAGGGTCTCTGCATTGGGTTCGGCGGCCTGAATGGCGTTGCGAACCACCGCATCGCTCGGATGCTTTATTGCATCGAGCAAAGGACCACCTTGCCACTTGCCATGGGCGCTGAGGACCCATATCGCATGAATTGCGGCTGGATTGAGTCCGATTTCGTCTACTTTCGGGTCGGTCGCCAACGCGGCCAGTGCATTGAGAGTGTTGGCTTCAAGGCTGCTTTTCTCCGTCAGTAGCCATTGAGCGGATTTTCGCCAAAACATATTCGGATGCTTGAGGGCAGCGACGAGTTGCAATTCGTTTTGATCGGATAGTCCCCTTCGGACGAGACTGTCGAAGGTCTTGAGTTCCTCGGACGAGATACCTTGCTCGCCGCGATACACCACGCGATAGACCCGACCAAATCGTTTGTCGCGAAGTTTGGTCTCATAAGCGTTCCCCTTGCCGGTCTCGAAGCCTTGTGGGGTCGGATTGTGCTGCACGATGAAATTGTACCAATCCAGGTACCAAACGTTTCCGTCGGGTCCGACCTCGGCCATGATCGGCGAACTCCATTCGTCATCGCTAGCGACCAAATTAAATGGGTTGGTCGAGCGGTACCCGGCTCCCTCTTTGTTGAGTACGAACGCGCCGACGATATGACCGGTTGGTTCGCATACAAAGGCCAATCGGTTCCACCATTCTTTGGGATAGTTTCTGGCGGTGTACAACGCGTGGCCAGCAGCGGCGGTGTACCCTCCGTGCCAATCGACTTGTCGAACATTTTCAGTCGCCGCATTGAACTTGTAGCCGTCAGCGATATTGCTCAGTACCTGAGGCGACCATCCAGAGACTTTTTCGTAGTAGCGATTGGGGATCGGCATAAAGATGCTGGGGTTTCCGTTGGCGGTCGAACCAAAAATCAGGCCATCTTCGCTGATCCCGATTCCCCAGGTGTTGTTGTTCGTCGAGCGGACAAATTCGAGCTTGGAAACCTTCAAAGAATGCTTGTCGAAGGTATCCGTTGGTTCTTTGGATGCTTCTCCGTCTTTGCCGAGTTTGTAGACCGGTGCATTGGGGTTCGATGGAGCCGCTTCGATTGCGAATCGCCAAAAGCCTTGGCGGAATCCCTGTTGCCGCTCGCCGTTGATCACGGGTCGCGAATCGTTGTAGCCTTGCATTCCCCAGACCCAGTTGTCGAGTCCCAATTGGAAATTACTTACGCCCCCGTGGGTGTCTCCCATCCCCCAGCCGGTGATCAGTTCCTGTTTGAAATCGGCGACATCATCCCCGTCGACATCCTTCAAAAAGAGGGTCTTGGTCCCGTCTTGGATCAAGGCTCCGCCTCGGACCGGTGCGATCGCTGTGGGGATGCTCATGCGTTGGGCAAAGACGGTGAACTTATCGGCCTTGCCGTCCCCGTCGGTATCTTCGCAGATGCGAATGCGGTCTCGACCTGCCCCGAGCGGTTGGAGTTCGTTGGGGTAATCGACGGTTTCGCAGACCCATAGACGGCCTTTGCTATCCCAGTTCATCGCGATGGGTTTTCCTCCCAGACCGGCGATGCTCAGATCGGCTTCTCCTTCGAGGGCGTCTTTTTCGCTCGCCCAAAGTTTTGTTTCAAAACCTTCTGGGGTGACGTAGTGTTTTTGGGATTCGACGGCCGTCAAAGGCATTTGCATGCGGCTCATCGGTTCGGCTTGTCCGTTGCGAGCACCTGGTTGGTAGTTCGGAATCTCCTTGCCCACTTCGGTGAAGGTAAAGGGTGCTACGTCTTTGCGGGCCGCAGTCATCTTGGGGACATTGAAGCGTCGGGAGTCTTGGAATGCAGGGAGTTTCGCAGGGTCCTTTTGGGCCGCCCAAGTGATCCCACGCGCGACGAGGTTCTGGAAACCTGGATTGCTCCATGTGTCCATATTATGGCCCCAAGCCGTATAGAAGACCCGTCCTTTGCCATGCGTGCGGACCCAGGTCCAAGGCTCAGCTTTGGTGTCGGCAGCGAGCCTTCCTTGACGGCGTTCTTCCAAGACCGTTCGGTCCTTGGTGTTGTGCATCTGGTGAACATAGGTCTCGTCCCAGCTTTCAAAGCCGCTGAAACCTTGCATGATCGGGTGCTGTGGCTCGAGAATATGGGTCATGAATCGCTCGCCGCCGTGCTCTTTGAACTGAGCGCCGACGAGTTCGACATAGGCCTTGGAGTTGCGGAAGCAAAACGACGCGCAGTGCAGCGGTACGATTCCGTGTCCTGAGGCGACGTAATCGAGCATCGCCTGCTCTTGTTCGGCCCCCAGTTCATCGATGTTCGCATAGATCAACAGCGTGTCGAATTCCCCGAGACGCTTAGCCGATAGCGAAGTTGCGACATCTTCGCTGTAAGTCACCTCAATCCCGTAGGATTGCATCGCAGGCCCAAGAACGCGGTACAGATCGGCTGGTCGATGGTGACCTTGGTCACCGAGGAAGAGCACTTTAATCGGCGATTTTGTCGCCGCAGAGTCTTGCGCAATCGCGTTATTTTCGAAGCCGAATCCAAGCAGGGCGGCAAGGATCCAAGCGGCAGAGGCGATCGTTGCCGACCATTGCGACCGTTGTGAGAACCGATCAGAAAACCAATTCGACTTGAACATCGTCGTACCTATAGAGGATCAGGGAGGGTAGCTAAGCTCAGGAGGGATGCGGGATGCTCCAAGGGAGCATCCAATGCGAGAAATCACCACAGGGAAATCACCACCGTGATTTAACCGAAAAACTATCGGAGGGTAAACTCTGGGAGTTGGACGATTTTGCCACCTTGCTGGGTGCTTTGGTGCGCACAAAGGCCGACGCAGGTCCAGTTGGCCGAGGTCACTGCGTTGGGCCATGGGTCCCGGTTTTCGACCAAGGCACTCACGAATTCGTTGACCAAATGGGGGTGGGAACCACCGTGCCCGCCACCTTGGATAAACGACAGGTGGTCGGCATCCTGGATCGACTGGGTGAAGGGTCGGATCGGTTCAGGCAGAAGGTGCGCGTAATCAGGGATTTCGACTTCCGAGGGGATTTCGTGTTCGGGTTTTTTGGCTGTGTGCAAAACGTGCGGTTTGCCTTCGACCAGCGACCATTCGAAACTCTTCTTTGTACCGTAGACGTCGAAGCTCTCGCGGTACTGGCGGGCTGTATCGAAGAGGAATCGCCAGATGTGTGCCGAGACATCGCTGTCTTTGATTTTGATATGGCAGGATTCGACGGCGTAGGAGTTGCCAGATTTTTTTGCCAGTTCTGGGGCAATAGCGCCCGAGCCGAAGCAAGAGACGTATTCGGCGCGGCCGTCGACGAGTCCTAGCACAGGCGAGACGACGTGGGTCGCATAGTGCATCGGGATCATCCGTTCCCAGTACTCGGGCCAACCAGCCATGTCTTGGGGGTGGGACGCGGCCATGTATTGGATTTTTCCGAGTTCCCCTTTGAGGTAGAGTTCTTTGAGGAACAGGAATTCACGGCTGTAGACGACGGTTTCGGCCATCATGTACTTCAGGCCGGTTTCTGCAACCGCTTCGCAGATTTGGTCGCACTCTTCGATTGTCGTCGCCATCGGCACGGTGCACATGACATGCTTACCGGCTCGAAGGGCTTTGAGGCTCATCCAAGCGTGGTCAGGGATAGGCGAGTTGATGTGGACGAAGTCGACGGTGGGGTCTTCGAGGACCTGTTCGTAGGAGGTGAATCGGTTCGCGATCCCGAACTTGTCGGCGACTTCGTGAAGTTCCTTTTCGTTCCTGCGGCAAACGGCGACGACTTCGGCGTTCGGGTGACGTTGGTAGATGGGGATAAACTCTGCCCCGAAGCCCAAACCGATCATCGCCACTCGTTTTTTGTTGGCCATACGAACAAACCTCTTATGGAAAGGAAAATGAGGAACCCGCTTAGGAGACTTTCAATGGGCGAAACAATCTTAATCGTCTCAAAATTCGGACGGATCTGCCATGGAAAATTGCGCAAAAAACCTAAGCTTTTTTCCCTGCCGAATCGGCTGGGCTGTCACAGGCCAGTTGAAACCGTTAACCACGGGATTATAACAACAAGGGCCGATCCGGGCCGTATCCCCCGTAACCCCATCGTGACTCCATCGTAACTCCATGACGATCAAGCCCCAGTCGGTCGACGATTATCTCAACCAAGGGTGCGGGCGCTGCCGTCTCGGCGGCACCCCTGAATGCAAAGTCCATCCCTGGCGCAAAGAGCTTGATCAACTCCGTCAAATGATGCTCGACTCGGGCTTGGTCGAAGAAATCAAGTGGGGTGTTCCTTGCTATTGCCTCGAAGGCAAAAACATCGCAGTCGTCGCCGCCTTGAAAGATTTCTGCTCTCTGAGCTTCTTCAAGGGGGCTGGGTTGCCCGACCCTCAAGGGATCCTTGAAAAGCCTGGTCCGAATTCCCAAGCTGCTCGCCTAGTGAAGATCACCTCTTGTTCCCAAATCGAAAAACTTCGACCCGCTCTGATGAACCTGATCACGCTTGCTATCGCACTCGAAGGCTCCGGGTTCCAAGCTCCCAAGCAAACTCCCGATGCGATGGAGCAGCCTCAGGAATTGCTCGACGCTTTCTCCAAAGAACCGGACTTCCAACACGCCTTTGAAGCCCTCACGCCAGGTCGACAACGGGGTTACCTGCTGCATTTCTCCGGGGCAAAGCAGTCTAAAACGCGCGCCGATCGGATCGAAAAACAGCGAGCTCGTATCCTCGATGGACTGGGCTTGCATGACACTCCGTAGTCATGAACGGTCGAAACGTGTAGGATAAATACGTTAGGTTTTTGCGTACGGACGTGTTTTGAAGGTAGCGGAACGAATCATGCACATTTTCACCCCCAGGATCACAAACCAATCGGCCTACGGTCTGGGGAGTAGCGAGAAAAAGTCCGTAGTTCGGCGGTTTGCTGCGAGCCTCTCTTGGCCTAGCCGCTGGTTCATGCTCGTGGCCAACGTCGGCTTTGCAGCGGTCGCTTCGACCGTCGCGATCGCTCAGACTTCGCCCGTCCTGCGAATGACCGATATCCACGGCCAGACTTGGAACGGATCTCTCGAGTCGATCGATCAAGACCAGGTGGTCTATCTTCCATCGCCGGCCGCTTCAGCCGAACCGACGTCTCTGAAGACCTCCGAACTGATGCGGCTCGAACGCTCGGGCAAGAGTCCTGCGAGCATTGCCGATGCGGCATCGGCAAACTGGAAGGCCCGGCTGAGCGATGGCACTGTTTTATCCTTACAACAGATCGAAGGCAAAGAGAAACGCTGGATGATCCGCTTGGCCGACGGAGTGGTCCGCACGGAGTTCGACGGTGAGCTCAAGACCCTGAAATTTAAGAAACTCGACCCCAAAGCCCAACAAACCTGGGAGGCCTTCGAGCGCGAGGAACTCAAATCCGATGCATTGATCGTCGTACGTCCAGGGGGAGCTCTCGATCGCGTCGATGGTCTGGTCAAGGAGATCAAGGACGGCAAAATTCAATTCGATGTCGACGGTCAAATCGTCGACGCATCGATCGACCGACTCGCTGGCGTGCTCTGGTATCGAAAGCCTCAAGAGCCCAAAGGGCAGGGGGCCAGCACCGCCAGTTTTGTGGTCCAACTGCTCGAGGGGAGTTCGATCCTTGCGGATCGCGCCAAGGTCGTGGGTACAGAACTCGAACTCGGAGGCCAATGGACCAACGCATTGCGAGTTCCATTGGATTGGCTCCAATCGATCGATTGCGGCTTGGACAAAATCGCTTGGCTTTCGAGTCTGGACATCCTCGATGCTCGCCCTACGGGTCGAGGTGGCTTTGGCGAATTCGACGCGATCTTGGCCAAGACCACCAAGCCCAGGTGGATTCGAGGCGAGTTGGGAATCAACGAGGACCTTCTGTTCCCTGGACCGGGCGAATACCAGTTCCGAGCACCCGCAGGGATGACCAAATTGCAAGCTCGGATCGAACGTTCAGAGGATTCCGAATCCCGCTCGGCGATCCAGATTGAGGTGTGGGTCGACGATCAAGTTGCCCTGAGGAAGGAGATCGGAGCCGATGAACAAGGGCTCGATTTGGAGGTTGGGATCGCCCAAGAGAAGAAGATCAAATTGGTGCTCGGCAGCAAAAGTCCATTGCATCTCGGGACCCGCGCTCTGGTAAAGCAAGCGAAGCTTTTGAAGTGACTCGAATGGCTTGAGCCAATCCAAAAGGATATGGTTTGAAAGTGCCATCCTAGCTCGCGTCCTTCCATCTGGAACGCTTAGTTCAAGCGTGCAAAGCTTGCCGACAAGATAAAGAAAACTGCCCTGTGGAAATCTGTGTTCTGGCTAAATTTTTCACGCTGGAAGCCGATAGTAAGGCTTGCCTAAACAGGCGCGTCATTTCACAGAAGCAAGGGATGAGAAATTGCCAAATTTGAGCAGTATTCGAGATCTGGTTCTGGAAGAGCTCTGCCGGATGCATCAGTTGCTTCCGAACGCCTTTCCGATGACCGAGGAGTGTTTGGTAAGGCAAGGAAGTCCGTGTGGTGTTTTTTATTGTCTGCATGGTCCACGGAGCGTGCGACTGACGGCGGTCCTCGATTTCGCTTCGGCACGCGTCTTGTTCTATGACTCGACCGGGCAACGCTCCGGGATGCGATGTGTCAAGGACTTGATTCCGGCAGCCTAGCGAAGGACCCAGGACTAGCGACGCGACAACCAATGTACGGAAACAAAAGGAATCATTGAGATCATGTTGATTTTGACAAGAAAAGAATCCGAAAGGATTTACTTAGGTGACGATATCGTCCTGACCGTCGTTCGCATCGGCGGTGACAAGGTCCGTATCGGGGTCGAAGCTCCTTCGGATGTAAGGGTCTTGCGTTTGGAGTTGAGCGAACCGGACTCCCAAGGTCCCAGGCGACAAGGTCCCAGCCGACAAGAACCCAGCCGACGGGCTGCATAGCTCGCTTTGCGAGGGAACAATCAAGGCTCGACAGCGAGCCGACTAAAACCATGACGGGCGCCGATTCGATGCACCAACAAACATCGAGTCGGCGTCTTGTCGTTTCCTGCTACAACGATGTTCGCTCGCAGCTTTATCAGCCCTGTCGTCTCTTAGCCTTGCAGCACACCTTGGACCACCCTGCCGTGGACATCGGTGAGCCGATAATCGCGTCCGCTGTGTCGAAACGTCAATCGCTCGTGATCCCAGCCCATCAGATGCAGGATCGTCGCATGGAAGTCATGCACATCGACCCCGTCTTGGTCGACCCGAAGCCCATGCTCGTCGGTCGAGCCGTAGACGATTCCAGGCTTGACGCCTGCTCCGGCTAGCCAGGAGCTAAAGGCCCAGGGGTGATGCTCGCGACCTTTCGCATCGGCGGTGTTGTTGAATGGGGTTCGTCCAAACTCGGTGGTCCAGACGACCAAGGTGTCCTCGAGCAAGCCGCGTTGTTTGAGATCCTTGAGCAGTGCGGCGATCGGTTGATCGACGTTCTTTGCTAGAGGCTCATGGGTCATCATGTCTCCATGCGCATCCCAGTTCCCTGACGAGCCGGTGTCGATCAACTCGACGAAACGGACCCCCTTTTCGATCAGCCTTCGGGCGGCCAAGCATTGCCAAGCAAATCCGGTAGTCTGACCGGGCTTGAGTCCATAACTGGTCAACGTCGCCTCGGATTCCTGGCTCAAATCGAAGACTTCCGGGACGGCCATCTGCATCCCAAATGCGGTTTCAAACGTTTGAAGACGAGTCTTGAGGTTCTCATCGGCGCTTCGAGGGGCCAAGTGATCCGCATTGAGTTTGGCCAAAAATTCCAGTTCCAGCCGTTGTTTGTCTTGGGGCACTCTCGGAGCGATGTTGCTGATCGGCTCGGCCCCTGGAATGACAAGGGTTCCTTGATTGGCACCTGGCAGGAAATCGCTGGCATAGACCTGCGTGCCGGCGTAGGTCTGTCTCGGGGCGATCACAACGAATCCAGGCAAGTTCTTGTTTTCCGAGCCCAGCCCATAGGTGACCCACGAACCTAGGCTCGGTCTGGATTGCGTGAAGGAACCGGTGTGCATTCCGAGCGTTGCGTTGTAGTGGTTCGAGTGCCCCGTGTGCATCGAGCGTATCAGCGCGATGTCATCGACGCAGGTGGCCACGTGGGGAAAGAGCGTACTGACTTCGGTGCCGCACTGACCATGCTTGGAAAACTCCCACTGTGGACGCTTGAGAAAAATTTTCTCGTATCCCGGCCGATCCTTGATCTCCGGATGGTCTGCTTGGATCTCCTTGCCGTGATCGCGCGTCAAGGCTGGCTTGGGGTCGAAGGTATCGACATGGGATACTCCTCCGGTCATAAACAGGAAGATCACCCGCTTGGCCTTTCCCGGAAAATGAGGCGTTTTGGTTGGGGAGTCGGGCCCGCTTTTTGAGCCTTCGTCGGCCATGAGTTGCCCGAGGATCCCTGAAAGGAGCATCGAGGAACCGACGGCCGATCGAACGAACTGCCTACGATCCGTGGGGTGCTGCCATAACGAGTTCATCTGCGAAGATTTCATTTGCAACGATTTCATGAGCGGTGTTTTCAAGGTCATGGAGGTTTTTAATCGATGAAGTGAAACTCGTTGCTCGCCATCAGCATACGGATGGCTGCCGCCCAAGCGTCGACAGAAGCGCCTTCGTAGCGTTCGACCAGATCGAGCAAGGCTTGGGCTTGCGCATCGGTGGCTGGACGTTGGAGGATCCGCTGATACATCGACTGAACTTTTGCCGGCCCTGGTTCGTTGGCATCGAGCGTTTTGGCGATCGCAGCGGCCTGTTCGTGAAAGAAAGGATCGTTCAGGTAATAGAGGGCTTGAGTCGGCACTGAGCTTGTCTGCCGGACCGGTGTGCTGGCATTCGGGTCGGCACCGTCGAAGAGTGCAAGGAACGGATGCCTTCGTTGACGCTGAACCATCATCATCGCGCTTCGGCGGTTCGTCGCGTAGACAGCGTTGAACGGATCGTGTTGCGAAAAAGTCCACGTCGCAGGGGCTGGAAAAGGATGCTCTTGTCCATAGGATCGATCGAGGTTCCCGCTGCATGCCAAGATGCTATCGCGGATTTCCTCAGCCGTCAGTCTGCGGCGCGGGTAGTGGGACAAAAGTCGATTTTCTGGATCGGCCAGCATCTGCTCGGCAGTGGCGCTCGACGAGCGCCGATAGGCGTCGGTGTTCATAATCCATCGATGCAACTGCTTGATGCTGTAGCCACTTTTGACGAACTGGGCGGCGAGCTGATCGAGCAACTCCGGATGGCTGGGCTGATCCCCCCTGGATCCAAAGTCGTTGGGGGTTCGCACAAGTCCTTGACCAAAATGCCACTGCCAGACTCGGTTGACCATGACACGAGCCATCAGAGGGTGGCCTGCGATCCAATTGGCCAACTCGATGCGGCCACTGGCCTTGGGATCCTTCAATGGATCGCCTCCTAGGATTTCAATCCAGCGTCGTGGGACGATTTCCCCGAGTTTTTCTGGGTCGCCTCGCAGGTGTACCCGAGCATCGGCAATGGTTCCTTCGACGGTTGCGTAAGCTTCCGGAATGACCGGCGCGGGTCCAGGATCGAGGATAGGTGTTTGCAGGATCGCAGCCATCTGCTCGAAGACTTCTCCTGCCTTAGGCGCTTTCCAATGCTCGACGGAGAAGGACACCCCATCGAGCGCCGCGGGATGGGCGTCTTGGACGAACCCATGGACTCGAACTTGACCCTCGATGGGGCTGACCCAAACCAAACTCACGGGTCGCTCAGGACCCGGATGCACAAAGAGAGATTTCGCAGGAAGCGAAGTCCAGACGTTTGCGGGCGAATCCGAGACGTTGGCGAAGACCGAGGGGAGCTCGCCGATACTCCAGGAGCGAATATTCGCACTGCCGCCGTTACTGGTCCGAAGCTCGACGAGCAACTCCGCCAACTCGCTTTGAGCTCTTGGCCCCCCAGATCTGCATGGTTCGTGGGGCCTAGTTTCTGAAAAGCCGTGGTTGCAAAATCGTCGACCAGAGCGTCGGAGGACCAGACACCGCCGTTTTTATCGGCTGTATTGTCGTTCGTTGGAAGGTCTGAGTTAGGGTTGTCTGTGATGGGGTTGCTGCCGATCGCTTGGATGACCAGTTGCACCATGGTCGAATCGGCACCGTGGTTACCTTTGGGCGAGACGGTCAACTGAATCCATTCACCGGGTCGAACAAAGATGGTCTTGGACGCCTCCTGGCTATCGAAAGGGACCTTGGCTCCTTCCGGTACCTCGGCTTGGAGAATCGCAACGCGGTCGGCCGGGTCGAGTTCGCTCAAGTACTTTCGGGCTTGTCCGAGTGAGGCTTGTTGGCTTTCCTTGGCTTGCTTGGCTAGATCGGCTTTTTCCTGCCAAGGTTTCCTCAGGGTTTCGATTTGGCTCGGGTCCAACAGGGGAACCATGTCCTTGGGCTGACCCTTGGGCTCACAGCCGGGAAAAGAATATTTCGAACTGGCCAAAATCCCGTAGAGGGCGTAGTAGTCTTCGGCCGAGACCGGATCGTACTTGTGGTCGTGGCAACGGGCACAACCGATGGTCAGGCCGAGGAAGGACTTGCCGAGATTATCGATCATCTCCTCGTAGGTCAGGTACATGTCTTTGTCGATATCGTGACCAAATCGCCTCGCGATAGCCAGATAGCCCGTGGCGATGATTCCCTCGGGAGTGTCTTGGTCCCCGGCGATTTGATGGCGAACCATCGCGTCAAAGGGCATATCGCGATTCATCGCGTCGAAGACCCAGTTGCGATACCTCCAAGCGTTGACAACTGGCCGATCGGTGTTTTCCCCTGCGGTGTCGGCGTAGCGGACCACATCGAGCCAATGCCGCCCCCATTGGACCCCATAGTCGCTTGAGGCGAGCATCGAATCGATCTGCTGGCCGAATCGATCCTCGGCGATGGACACCGATGGTTCGGATGCTATCGGGGTGCTCTGCGAGCTGGCATGTCCTAGGGTCTCTCGAAGCGTTTCGGGGGAAGGCGGCAAGCCTGTCAGATCGTAGCTCATGCGGCGGGCCAGAGTCCGAGCGTCTGCTCTTGCGCAAGGAACGATACCTGCCGCCTGAAGCTTTGCGTCGATCTGCTGATCGATCCATTCGGAGCCGAAGGTGTCGATGGGATTCGGGAGCGGTTGGAAGGACCACCAAGTCCGAGCCGTTTGCGCATCCATCCCGCCGACCAGGAGTGGAGCTTCTCGGGGGTCCGGGGCTCCTTTTTGGACCCATTCGATTAATGTCTCGATTTGACGATCGGTCAGCTTGCCTTTCGGAGGCATCTGATGCGTCTCGTACTCGACGGCTTGGATCAAGAGGCTCTGGTCCGGGTCACCTGGCAGGATCGCAGGACCGGACTGACCACCTTGGCTCCACCCCCGTTTGGAGTCGAGCAAGAGTCCCCCTTTGGATTTGGTTCCAGAATGGCATTCGTAGCAGTGTTCGACCAAGATGGGACGGACTTTGGATTCAAACCAGTCGTTGGGCTCTTGGGCCTGCACGGACTCAGGGGAGATCGAAGCGATCATGGCTCCCAAGAGCAGGATGGGTCCGCAGTGGGCAAGAAACAGCGCAAGACTCCGTCGATTGCCATTTCGAGCAGAGGATTCATGGGTCATCGAGGATTCCGAGTGTTCGAGTGCATTGAGCAAGCTAGCGAATTGGATTTGGATATTGTACCCCTTTCCACGACCCTCTTTTCATCGCGAGCCCGGGAATTTCGCAGTAAAAAGTAGCTTGCGAAAAACCGCAAGCCTTGTAGTAATTCAACAAAGTCATTTCGAATCCCAGCTTTGTTGATAAAATTGAAGAGGTGCGGGTCTACGGCCAGGCACTTGCATTGCCAAAACGGAACAAACGGATCAGGCAAACTGGTCAGATCAAACGGAACGAATCGAACATGAAGAACCTCGCTCTGGAACTTATCGAGGCACAAGCACGATGGCTTCGACGCCGCTGGTTTCTCAAGGAGTGCTCGGTCGGACTTGGAAGTTTGGCTGCCTTGGAACTCCTTGCTGGGGAGTCGTCGGCCCAGGAGCCCGCAGGGCCGCTTGCGGCTCGAGCTCCCCATTTCCCGGCGAAAATCAAGCGAGTCGTCTATATGTTCCAGGCCGGGGCACCTAGCCAACTGGAACTTTACGATCCGAAGCCAGAGCTGGCCAAGAGAAATGGTCAGTTGCCTCCCCCGGAGTTGCTTCAAGGTTACCGGGCTGCATTCATCAACCCGAATTCGGCATTGCTTGGGGGCAAGTTCGGATTTGCACCTCACGGAAACTGCGGCATGGAGCTCAGCGAGGTATTGCCGCAAATCGCAGGCATCGCCGACCAGATGGTGTTGATTCGCTCCATGCAGACCGATGCGGTCAATCATGCACCTGCTCAGATCATGATGAACAGCGGCTCGCAGCAATTCGGGCGTCCGAGTTTAGGGAGTTGGACGCTCTACGGCTTGGGCTCGGAGTCCAAGGATCTGCCTGGGTTTGTCGTTTTGACCAGCGCCAAAGGTACCAGCGGAGGTGCGAGCAATTATGGAAGCGGTTTTCTGCCTACGACGTTTTCCGGAACGCCGTTCCGCAGCACGGGTGACCCGGTGTTGTATCTCTCAAACCCTAAGGGAGTTGATGGCCAAGCCCAACGCGATTCGATCGATGCGATCGCCAAACTTAATCGCATGACCCTCGACGAGGTGGGAGATCCGGAGATCGCCTCTCGCATCCAAAGCTATGAGCTGGCCTCCAAATTACAAACCAGTGCGCCGGAGTTGATGGATTTAAGCACGGAGAGCAAAGAGACGCTCGAGCTCTATGGCGTTAAGGATCCCAAGGAGGCCAGTTTTGCTCGCAATTGCCTACTCGCTAGGCGATTGCTCGAGCGAGGAGTGCGTTTTGTGCAACTTTTTCATGAAGTTTGGGATCAACACGGGGACTTGACCAACGGCGTCAAGAACAATGCAGCAGCGACCGATCGACCAAGTGCCGCTCTGGTACAGGATCTCCAGCGGCTCGGGTTGCTCGAAGACACCCTGGTGATCTGGGGGGGCGAGTTCGGTCGAACACCGATGGTCCAAGGTGGCAACGACGGCCGAGACCACCACAATCGAGCCTTCAGCATTTGGATGGCAGGCGGCGGTCTCCAACGAGGCATGGTCTATGGCAAAACCGATGACTTCGGCTTCAATGCCGTCGAAAATCCCGTCCACGTTCACGATCTGCATGCGACCATCCTGCATCTGCTAGGTTTCGATCACACGCGATTGACCTACCGATTCCAGGGGCGAGATTTTCGCCTGACGGACGTGCATGGGAACGTTGTCCGCGATATTCTCGCTTAGCATGCACTATCTCAGAGGAGTCATTCCCCTGAGCATTGGCGGTAGGCTTCGAATAGTCCGATTCCTGCGGCGACCGAGAGGTTTAGGCTCCGGACCGGTCCGGTCATGGGCAATCGAAGGCAATGCGCTGCGAACTCGTCGCGGACACTCGGAGGAAGTCCGTTCGACTCGCTCCCAAAGACCAGCCAGTCGCCGACTGAGTAGCGGACTTGGGTGTGGAGTTGCTGGGCGAATTTGGTGAAAAACCAAGTCCGCTGGAGGTCCATTTTTGCGAGCATCAAGGCCCAGGTATCGACTACTTCGATATCCAGGAACTGCCAATAATCCAGTCCTGCACGCTGGACGAGTTTCTCATCGAGCCTAAATCCCATCGGCCGAACGACCCAAAGCTTCGCATCGAGCGCTACGCACGAACGTCCAATATTCCCTGTGTTCTGTGGGATTTCCGGCTGAAAAAGCACGACGTTGAACGAAGGCTTACCAAGAGCGATTTCGGACATAATGGACCACTAGCCAATTGCAAGATCGGTTATAATTCGTCGCCAAGTTTCGACCCATTGTTCTAAGCATCCATCTTCGATATGCCAATCCCAGTCACCTGCCCAGGTTGCCTCGCAAGGTTCACCGTCAGCGACAAATACGCCGGGAAACAAGGGCCTTGTCCCAAGTGCAAGCAGACGATCACCGTTCCCGACAAGTCGCAGGAAGTGGTCATCCATGTACCGGAGAATTATGGTCCCAAGGATGCCGGGGGCAGGCCGGTTCTCAAGCCGATCAAGCGGGTGGAGTTTACCCCCAACGGTTTTCAGATCGTCGTGGCAATCGGGGTAGCGGCCGTCTCGATCATCGCGGCCCTCTGGGCCCGTTTGTCCGGGATCACACCCCCGACTTGGGCTCTGGCCTTCGTCGCTATCGCTCTTGCTTATCCTCTATGCTCGATCGGCTATACGTTCTTCAAGGACGATGAACTCGGCGGCTACATAGGAAAAGACCGACTGGTGCGACTCGGGATCTGCGCTGGGGTCTTCGCACTGACCTGGGGAGTCTACTGGTTGCTTGCCTCCTATTTTGGCAACCGAGTGCTAGCCCAAGTCGACACACTTCAAATGTCCATCTTTGTGCTCATTATGTTCGGACTCGGAATCGCTGTATCGGTCGGATCCTGTGAACTCGAGGTCGGTCAGTCCTTTCTCCACTATGCCATTTACTTTGTCGCGACGCTGCTTCTGGCGTTCCTGGCAGGCCTGCCTTTGGCAGCTCCTTTTTCCAAGGACTCCGACGACGCAATGCTCGGGTTGCCCAAGGGGAGTCAGAAGATTCTCCTGCCGACCCAACCGACCAATCCGCCTGTTCCCAACACGCCCTGATCCCTCTTTTTTCTCGCAACTCCATCCCTAGACTCAATCCCCCATCGGAGATCCTCCCCCATGAAAAAGCTGTTTTCATTCGCTTTGGCGTTGTGCCTCGTTTCCAGTAGCGTTTCCAATGTCGTTTCGGCCCAAGATGCCGACCCATGGCAAAAGAAAAAAGCCGAAAGCTTCCGCCCTCTGACGGATGCTCAAAAATCTGCCATCGAGACCGCAGTCCCGGCTCAAGCCGTAGCGGCTCCCAAAAAAGAACGACGCGTTCTATTGTTCTATCGATGCGAAGGGTTCATCCATGGCTCGATTCCTTATGCAAACTATGCCGTAGAAGCCATGGCGAAAAAGACCAAAGCATTCAGCGTCGATCTTGCCGACACCTACGATGTGTTCACCCCGGAGAATCTGGCCAAATACGACCTGATCCTCCTGAACAACACCACCCACATGCAGTTTCAGACCCCCGCCCAGCAGGATGCTTTTCTCGATTTCATCATGAACGGAAAAGGGCTCGCAGGTTTCCATGCGGCCAGCGATAACTTTGGCCGACACCCCGATTGCCGCGCCGTGGTCGGTGGGGAATTCGCCGGGCACCCCTGGAACGCCGGTGGAACTTGGGCGTTCAAGCTCAATGACCCAGAGCATGTGCTAAACAAGTCCTTCGACGGCAAAGGTTTCTGGCACACCGACGAGATCTACCAATACAAGCCCGAAACCTACGTAGGGACCAAAAACCTTCGAATCCTCGTAAGCCTCGATATGAATCAAGAGGCCGTCAGTAAGCTCATCAACGATGGACCCCGCGAGGTCCCTGTCAGTTGGCTCCGATCGGCAGGCAAAGGACGTGTCTTCTACACCAACTTTGGACACCGAGAGGACACCTTCTCCAAGCCGATGATTCTCAAGCATATGCTCGACGGACTCCAGTATGCCATCGGGGACTTAGAAGCCGACGCAACCCCGACCGATCAAGCTGGCCAAAAACCAATGGCACTGGCTCCTGATCAAACCAAATAGGACGGATCGGACTGATCGGACTGATCGGACTGATCGGACTGATCGGACGGATCGGACTGATCGGACTGATCGGACTGATCGGTAGTCTTTGACAAAAAAGCCAGCGATAGCCAGCGAAATTCTTCAACAGTCACCCAGGGTGCGAGGTAGGTTCCTACGAGGCTCGATGCGCCTCGAAGCGTCCCTTCACTTCTAGCCCTCGTGGTCCTGTCCTATGCTCGCGTCGCTGCGATCCAGAACCGCTCTTGAAAACCAGCCATCGATCGCCGCCAAGCTATTGGCGATCGTCTGCGGGTTTTTGTCCTTAGGGTGTCTTGTCGGGACCGGCTGCAAAACCCTTACCATACCGGCGATCAATCCCAACGGAGGAACCGTCTTCTCCGGACAATCCACGACGCTGGTCTCACCCCACGCGGCCAACAACGGCTATCCGGTTCAAGGTCCCTCGTACCAAACGCCCCCGGAACCGAAAAAATGCATGCACGGAGTGCCGACTGGAACCGATGGGAAATCAGGGCATCAGTGCAAGCTCTGTAAAGGTGGTGCGACGAGCAGTGCCGATGCTGCCCGGGCCCGATGCGGCGAACTCCTGCTGACCCCCACCAAACTCGTCGCGCCCGTCGGTGGCGAAGTCATCTTGCTCGCTGGGATCTGCGGCAAAGACGGTATGCTCGTGACCGGCGAACCGATCGAATGGATGCTCTCGCCCGAGAGCGTCGGCCAGATTATCGATGTCGGTGACAACAACCAAAGCCAACGACAGCACTTGTTCAAAAAGCACAAAAACGCGCCCGACACCGGTAAGCTCGATGTCGATTTTGCTCGCGGTCGAACCAGCAGCGAACCTGGGAAAATCACGCGGGGAACGGCGCGTACCCAGGACGATCTGCCCGTTCGCATGGGGCAAACGTGGCTGAGTCTTTCGAGCCCGAGCGAAGGGGTCTCGAAGGTAACCGTCATGGCTCCCGAGAGCGAAGCTTGGGATAAACGCCGTCAAACCGCAACCATCTATTGGGTCGATGCACGGTGGGAGTTCCCACAGCCCCAACAAAGCACAAGTGGGCAACCGATCACCTTGGTCACCAAGGTCAGCAAAGCTGACGGACTCGTTCCGGCTGAAGGCTGGATCGTGCGATACCGATCGCTCAACCCCGAAGTGGCTCGCTTCCTGCCTCAGTATGGCGAAGTGTTCGAGAAATATGTCGACCGCAACGGGAATGCGGTCGTGGAATTGGTCAACATGCTTCAACCCAATTCGATCTCCAAGGCCAATGCATCGGCGTTGATCGAGGTTGAGGTCGTGCGCCCAGGGCAATCGTCCGAGAACATGCCCGAACTGCCTCTGGGACGAGGCACCGTTCAAGTGACCTGGAGCTCTGCGGAACTGAATCTAAGCGTCGCGGGTCCCGAAGTCGCAGTTCCAGCACAACCCTTGGCTTATACCGCCACGCTCGAAAATGATGGCTATGCACAGGCCGAAAATGTTGTGCTAACCGCCGCGGTTCCCAACGGAATGAACATCCAAAGTGTCACTCCCAAACCGACCCGTCGGACCGGCAACAGCATGTCTTGGGATGTCGGTGTCCTCGGGCCCCGACAAGCGCTCGATGTCCAATTGGTCACCGAAGCGACCAGCGAAATGGACGCGCGTGTGGTCTTTGAAGCGACCGGGGCTTCCGGTATCCAAAAGAATGCGGTGATCTCGACGCTGGTCCAAAAACCCCAAGTCACCTTGAGTATCAATGCCGATCCGACCACCACGCAACTCGCTGTCGGTGATCTTGCGACCTTCAATATGAAGCTCACCAATACAGGGAACCAAACCGTCACGGACTTGGTGGTTTTCCTCGAAGCTGGACCCGGAATCGTTCACGCCAGGGACGGAGCTAGGGAAGTTTCACGTCCCGTCGGCTATCTCGCTCCGGGCCAAAGCGTCGACCTATCGGCTCAGTTTCTCGCCGAGCGCGAAGGCGAACTGACCGTCAAAGCCACCGCAAGGACCGCCAATCAAATCCTGACCGGATCGGCAGCGACGGTCCGGGCAGTGCCAGGCCCCCAACGCGTACCCAAAGTCGAACTCGAAATGCGGCCAAGCACCGGTGCCAACCCTATCGCTGTCGGTACCGCGACGGCCGTGCAGCTCTTCGTGCGCAACACCGGACCTGTTGCAGTTCGGAATCTGATCGTCACCGTCAAATACGACCCGGCACTGACTCCCACGGGTGCCTCGGCGGGATTCGAGCCGATGTATGCGAACCAAATCCTGCGATGGCGATTGCCGGAACTGCCCGTTGGCATGACGACCGAATACCAAGTCAATTTCAGCGGGGGCCAAGTCTCGGCCGATGCCCAAGTCGTCGGAACCGTCGAATCGGAGGATCGGAATGTTCGCGTCATGAGAAACGTCGGTATCCCAATCGTTCAAGCAGGACAGCCCGGGGCCGGGGTCCCGACGGTCCCACCGCCTGGGCTGGCCCCAGCCGCTCCTCCTGGCGCTCCTCCATCCCTTCCACCCACACTCCCCATGGCCCAGCCACCTGCGAATCCTGCCACCGATCTCCTCGTATCGATCGAACCGGTCAACCGAGCCGCAAGACTCAACGAGCAGTCGGACTACATCGTCACGGTCAGAAACGCTTCGGCGATCAATCAGCAACAGGTCTCTTTGGTCCTACAAGTCCCCGAAGGGGTGCAGGTGACCGATGTACGCGGGCCTGCGGCCTCGAGTTATCAGTTTGACGAAGCGGGTAGAATTCTGACGATGGACCCCATCCAAACCTTGCGCCCTCAGGATCAAGTCTCCTACCGTGTGGTCTTTTTGCACCGACTCGTCGGGCAGGGGACACTCAGGGCGATTGCCAAATCGGGGAATGCCCCGAACCCTGTAAGTTCCGACTCGACGATTACGACCCTCGGTCCCTCAGAGTAAACGGCTTGACCGCGTCCTGCATGGCCACCAATTCCGTGGCCACTATCTCCCGTGTGCCATCGCTTTTGTGCCATTGCTAAGTGGGTCTAGGCCAAAATCTCCCTGACCACTCGCCCGTGCACATCGGTCAAACGAAAATCTCTGCCGGAGTACCTGAAGGTCAACTTCTCATGGTCGATGCCCATCAGGTGCAGTAGGGTCGCGTGGAGGTCATGCACGTGGACCTTATTCTCCATCGCGGCAAACCCGAATTCGTCGGTCGATCCATAGGTCATCCCACCTCGAACGCCACCGCCAGCGAGCCATACCGAAAAACCATGGTTGTTATGGTCGCGGCCCTTGGCCCCTTCGGACACCGGAGTGCGCCCGAATTCACCTCCCCATAGAATCAATGTGTCTTCGAACAAACCTCGCGCCTTGAGGTCCTTGATCAGCGCCGCGATCGGTTGGTCGACCGCTTGGGCTTTCTTGGCATGGTCGGCGATGTTGTCGTGGTCGTCCCACGGCTGACCATTTCCGTAGAAGACCTGGACCATCCGAACACCCCGTTCGACCAAGCGACGGGCTGCAAGGCAACCGTCGGCGAATTCGCCTTTGCCGTAGGCATCTCGGGTCGCCTGTGTCTCTTGGTCGAGATTGAAGACATCCTGGGCCTCGGTTTGCATTCGGAATGCCATTTCCAGCGACTGGATCCTTGCCTCGAGCGGGTTGTCGTTACCTCCTCGTTGTTCGAGGTGCATCTGATTGATCTGCTTGAGCAAATCGAGTTGCTCGCGTTGAGAGGTTTTCGAGATCGCTGCGTTTTGGATGTCGCGGATCACACTTTGTGGATCCATTTTCGAGTTGTTGATCTGCGCTCCTTGGTAGATCCCCGGGAGAAACCGATTGCCCCAGAGGGCCGGTCCGACGACCGGTTTCCCTGGGCACAAAACGACGAAGCCTGGAAGGTTTTCGTTTTCCGTTCCCAATCCGTAAAGGAGCCATGAACCCATCGATGGCCTGGTCGGCTGGGTCTCTCCACTGGTCATCATCAAAAGCGATGGCTCATGGTTCGGGATGTTCGTGTGCATCGAACGGATCACGCAAAGATCGTCCGCACAGGTGCTCAAGTGCGGAAAGATTTCACTGATCTCTAAGCCGCTTTGCCCATGCTTATCGAACCGAAAGGGAGATTTCATCAAACCCCCGGTCTTCCTCTCGGTCTTCAGATCGGCTCCGGGAGGTCTTTGGCCATCGTACTTGGTAAGGGCCGGTTTGGGGTCGAACGTATCGACTTGCGAGGGGCCACCGTTCATGAATAGGTGAATGATCCGCTTAGCTCGCGCTGGAAACATCGGTTGCTTCGGAGCCAACGGATTTTGCGACGCACTGACCAACGCTGGGTCTTGTCCCAAGAGCCCTTGTTGTCCAAGGATACCGGCTAGACCGAGAGATCCGAGTCCGGTACCGAAGGTTTGCAAAAGCGACCGGCGCGATGAGACGCCGAAGGATTCGGAAGCGAGTTGTGAGTGATGGACTCTCATGGGTATGCTTTTAGACGGGTAAGCTTTTGGGTTGGGTGGGCTTTTAGGTGGCGTTGGCTTAGTCGATGTAGAGGAATTCATTGCTCGCAAGCAAGGCTTGGGCATACCTCTCCCATCGATCGAGCTTATTAAGGTCTTTTTGCTCCGGGGCATCGATGGCCTGAAGGTACTCCAAGCCGACCTTTAGCTCCCCCGGGCTAGCCTTGCGTCCAAAGGCCAATCTATAGGCATGTTGGATTCGATCCTCGAGACCATCGGCCGCTTCGATGAGCACCCGCGCGGCAAAAGCTTTGGATTGCTCGATCATGAAGGGACTGTTGAGCACGAAAAGCTGCTGTTGGGGGACTGTGGTTTCGGCTCGGACCGAAGCGGTGATGTTCGCGTCGGGAAAATCGAACAACCGGAGCATGTTGTCCAGTTCGTGTCGGCTGATGAACGCATAGACGGTTCGTCGGTTGTTGCTCGCGTCGGCTAGATTTGTCGAAGGCCCCTGGAGCTTGCCATCCAATCGCCCGGAGACTGCAAGGAGCGCATCGCGCCAAGCCTCGACGTCGAGTCGACGTCGGGTCATTCGCCAGAGGTACCGATTGTCGGCATCGATCTGCTGATTCGACTCGTTGCGATCCGAGCTGAGCTGGTAGGTCGCCGAGAGCATGATTTCACGATGAAGGGATTTAATCGACCATCCTTGCTCGACGAACTTGACGGTCAAGTATTCGAGCAGTTCGGGATGGGTTGGGGGTTCTCCAAGTTTCCCAAAGTTATCCGGGGTACCGACGAGCCCGCGACCGAAATGGTGTTGCCAGACCCGATTGACCATCACGCGGGCCGTCAGCGGGTTTTCGCTTGAGGCGATGGCATTGGCAAGTTCCAGTCGACCGCTTCCTTGGGTGAATGCGGTGGGGGTTTGATTGCTGAGAATGCGTAGGAACCTGCGAGGTGCGAGCTCACCTCGATTGGCTGGGTTTCCACGCACCATGACTTGGAGATCCGAGGGGGTCGCTTCAGCGATGACATGGGCCATCGGATAGATCGCTGGAGATTCGCGACGGAGGGTTTCGAGTTCGCTGCGCTGGACGCTTAGGGTTTGGCGAAATCCCTCGGGTAGCTTGGCCTCGATGTCTTTAAGCTCCATGGCAAAGAGCCCCTTTTCGCCAATGATCTCGGCGAGCAGGTCGGATTGGCCGACTTGAATATCCGTCGGCGACTCGGTGTAGACGCGGAACTGGACCCTAGCGTTATTCCCACAATCGCCACCCTGGTCGGCCCCACTGCTGTCTAACCCACCCAGAGCGACGAACCGCTTTGCATCTTCCGGAAGTTCAAACCGCAGAACGGAAGTCGAGTGGGTTCCGATCCCCTTGGCGTAGGACTTTCCCGCGACCCGAAGGGCTTGTCCGCTGACATTTTTGTTAAGGTTGACGCTTCCATAGGTCGCTGTGACCGTCTCCCATTTTCTTTCGGTCAGGTCGATTTCGCCCGATGCGGTGATGAGTTTCGGCTCAAGCCAATCGGCGTGATCGCAACTCGGGCCATTGCCCCCATCGTTGACCACCAAGAACAGTTCCTTGGCACCTTGGACCTCCACATCGATCGAGGCCGTCGGTGAGCTTCGAGTCACCATCGGGCTGATGTAGCGAGCGTTTCCTGTCGGGGCATTTTGCGTCAGCTTCGATTGCTCCTCGGGGCTCAACAGTCCATCGCGTTGGCGGAGGAGCAGTTGAATGTATTCCGCGAATGCAACGGCTGCTGCCTCGGATTGCTGATCGATTGGCTGATCGGATTGCTGCTCGGATGGCAATGCAATGGTGTTGAACCACGGCTTGAGGGCCAAAGGCGGGGAGGATTCTTTGGATTTAAGGAAATCGATCCACCGTTTGAGAGTCGAAGCTTCGAGGCCATTGGTCTTGGCAAACGAGGGCAGTTTCAAGGATGGGTCGGAAGCTTTGGCTAGCTGAAAATTGCGGGTTGCCATCAGGTACTGCTTGACCTCGGAAATACGCGCTTCGCGAAGCTTTGGGCCTTCGCGCGCGATGGTCTGCTGGATCGCTTCATCGAGCTGCTTTATCTTTTGCTGCGCTGCGTTGTAACGGTCGACTTCAGGGGACGGGACCAAAGGGGCGTTGTGGAGTCGGGAGCTGTGGAAGACACCTGCGAGCGAATAATAGTCTTGTTGCGGGATC